>DATJHD010000072.1:0-2092 GCA_035494275.1 Croceibacterium sp. | reverse complement strand
CTGCCGCAATACTGGGATTTCTGGGGCGTCGTCGAGAAGCTCGACTGTCCCTTCTATCTCCACCCCCGAAATCCGTTGGCGCACATGGCGCAGATCTACGAGGGGCATTCCTGGCTGCTCGGGCCCACCTGGGCCTTCGCGCAGGAAACCGCGGTGCATTCGCTGCGTTTGATGGGCTCGGGCCTGTTCGACAGGTATCCCGGCTTGCGCATCGTGCTCGGGCACTTGGGCGAGGGTCTGCCCTACAACATCTGGCGCGTCGACAACCGCAACGCCTGGACCAAGGCCAAGCCGAAATATCCCGCCAAGCGCAAGATCGGCGAGTATTTCCAGCAGCACTTCTGGCTCACGACCTCGGGCAATTTCAGGACGCAGACCTTGATCGACGCGATGCTCGAGATCGGCTCCGACCGCATCATGTTCTCGACCGACTGGCCGTTCGAGAACATCGACCACGCCGCGATCTGGTTCGACGCCTGCACGATCAGCGAGCTCGATCGCGAGAAGATCGGGCGCTTGAACGCGAAGGCGCTGTTCAAGCTGTAGATTGGCGCTCTCTCAGCCCGTCATGCCGACCGGAGCGAGCCATTTTGGCTCGCGGATTGGAGGCATCGTGCGGCAGCGGCCGTGCGATCCCTCCACTTCGCGGCCGCGCCAATGGCGCGCCCGCTTCGGTCGGGATGACGGCACCGTCTGATTTACGGCATCAGGAAGATCGTGGCCATCGGCGCGCCGGCATTGAGGAGATCGACGCGCTTCTGCACGACGCGAAGCGCGCCGCTCTCGAGCCGCAGCAGGTGCTCGGCGGTGCCGGCGAGCACGAGCTGCTCGCCCTTCCGGAATTCGACGTAGAGGAACACCGTGCGCGTCCGATAGCGATTGGCCGCGTGGTCGATGTCCTCGCAAACGGGCGCCTGCAGCACGTGCTGGCACAGCACGGGCGGCTTGTCGGAATAGGTCTTGCCGCTGTTGAGCCGCTCGACGCGGGCGCGCAGCAGCAGCTTGTCTTCGACCGTGATCGATTGCGCCGCGACGGGATCGGTCTGTTCGCGGCTCATCGGCAGCCAATAGCAGCCATCCTCGGCGAAAAGCTCGTACCACTCCTGGAAGCGGCGCTCGTCGATGAGACGCGCCTCGCGGTAGACGAAGTCAGCGAGATCGGTCTCGGTCGGCGCCATGCGCGCGCTCATACCGCCGCTCCCGACGGGAGATCCGCGGCCATGAACTTCGCCCAGGCGCGGTATTGATTGCGCATCAGGCGCTCGTCGGTGCCTCCGATCGTCGCCTCGGCGTCGGCGCCTTCCGGCCCGCGGTGGCCGCGGTGCAGGCTGATCCAGGGATTGCCGACGGCGCACAGGTTGCGCTGCTGGGTCTCGAACACGTGGATGTCGTCCTGCGCCACCAGCGACATCGGCGAGAAAACGAGGCGATTGTAGAGCATCGAACGCTCGGCGAGCACCGCCGGCGCGCCCTTGGCCTTGAAGCACCACGCCTCGAGGATCATGCGGTCCGCCGCCAGCGGCCGGATCACGCGCATCACCTGCGGCGAGGATTTCACCGCGATGCTGGGATAGAGGATCGCGTTCTGCGGCATGTAGGCCAGGATCGCCTTGGCGCGCTCCTCGCCGTAGGCCTTCGCCAGCGCCGCCGTGTATTCGGGCGGCTCGCCGTAGTGCGAATGGATGCTGGCGTTGATGCCGAGCACGCTGTGGCCGTTGGCGAGCACGCGCGCGCCCATCTTGTCCATGAACTCGTTGCCGAGCTGGAAGCCCTCGAGCTGCGTGACCGCCATCGGCTTGGGCTCGTCGGCGGGCTTGCCGGCCCAGATCTTGCGCGCGGCGATGGCCGAAGGCTCGTGCGCGGCGAAGACGTGGAGGCCGTCGTTGATGTTCTCGAGATACATCTTCCAATTGCAGCGGATGACGCTGCGCAGCGGCGGTCCGCTCACCTCGAGCTCGCCCTCGGGCGAGCGGTCGGCGAGGAGGTCGAGAAACGCGAGCGCCGAGCCGAAATAATCCTGGAACGCAGGCCCGTCCTCGCCGAGCCGGACGAAGACGAAGCCGCGGTGCTCGGCGCTGGCGACGCGATGCAG
>DATJHD010000071.1:0-9952 GCA_035494275.1 Croceibacterium sp. | reverse complement strand
GAAGGCAGCGAGGATCGGCTGATCGGCGTCGCCTTGCTCGATTCGGGCGACGATGTGCTGATGGCCAGCCGCCAGGGCAAGGCGATCCGTTTCGCCGCCGACGATATCCGGGAGTTCCAGTCGCGCACCTCGACCGGCGTGCGGGCGATGAGCCTCAAGCCGGGCGATGAGGTGATCTCGCTCTCCATTCTTCACCGCGTCGGCGTCAGGGACCAGGAAGAGCGCGAGGACTACCTGCGCCACGCGCCGTGGAAGCCGGACAAGGAAACCGAGCCGCACATGAGCCCCGAGCGCTTCGCCGAGCTGGTGGCGAAGGAGCAGTTCATCCTCACCGTCTGCGCCAACGGCTACGGCAAGCTCAGTTCGGCCTACGAGTACCGTCGCACGGGCCGCGGCGGCCAGGGCATCACCAACATCGACAATATCGAGCGCAACGGACCCGTGGTGGCGAGCTTTACCGCGACGACCGCCGACCAGCTCATGCTGGTGACCGACCAGGCCAAGCTGATCCGCATCAATCTCGACACCTTGCGGGTGATCGGCAGGGCCTCTGCCGGGGTCAAGCTGTTCGACGTCGCCGACGAGGAACATATCGTCAGCGCGGTCCGCCTCGACGAGGAGGAAGCGCCCGAGAACGAGGCCGAGGAAGCGATCGTCGAGGAAATGCTCGGCCGCGAGAGCGAGGACACCGCGCCGCAGACCGAACGGGCGCGGGACGATATCGACGATAGTGAGGAATAGATTGCGGGTCATTCGAGACGAGCCGACAGGGACAGAACCGCTCATCCTGATGAAGCGTCTCGAAGTCACATCCCGGAAGACTTGACCCTCACGCGACGTGAGGGACTATCAGCCGTCCTCGCGCAAGGACGACGAGAGATGGCAACCTATACCGTCAAGCAGCTGGCGAGGCTCTCCGGGGTCTCAATTCGCACGCTGCATCACTACGACACGATAGGCCTGCTCAAGCCGGCGTTCACCGGCGAGAACCGCTATCGCTACTACGGCCGCGAGGAACTGCTGCGCCTGCAGGACATCCTGTTCCATCGCGAGCTCGGCGTGCCGCTGCGGGAAATCGGCAAGCTGCTCGACCTGCAAGGCCGCGACCGGGCGGCGGTGCTGGCCGGGCACCGCGAGTGGCTCGACCAGCGCATCAAGCGCTCTCGCCAACTCCTGCGGACGGTCGACCGTACGATCGCCGAGCTGAACGGAGAAGGAACGATGGACGACAAGGATCTCTACAAGGGCTTCGCGTCCGAGAAGCAGGCCGAGTACGAGGACTGGCTGGTCGATACCTACGGCGAGGGCATGCGCCACACTATCGAGGCCAGCAAGGCGCTTTGGACCGGCAAGAGCGAAGAGGCCGTGCGCGCGGCGCTGGCCAAGGGCGAGGAAGCCGAGGCCGAGCTGGCCGCACGCTTCCACGCCGGCGTCGGTGCGGACGCGCGCGAGCTCGAACCGATGTTCGACCGGCACCGGCAGTGGATTTCGTCGATGTGGGGCCGTGAATGCGCTCGCGAGGGATACGGCGGAATGGCCGACATGTACCTCGCCCACCCCGACTTTCGTACCCGCTTCGACAAGCGAGGCGAAGGCTTCACCGACTGGCTGACGACGGCGATGAAGGCCTATGCCGCCCGAGGTTAGGCGGCGGCGTCGTTTCTGCGCAGCGTCTGCACGATCCCGACGGTGATCAGGAACTGCCCGACGTAGTATACCGGCCACGCCAGCACGTCGGGCAGTTGCTGCCCCATCAGCGGACCGAGTTCGCCGATCACCAGCAGGTCCGATGCGAGCAGCAGCGCGGCGCCGACACCCACGCGGTAGCGCGGGAACGCGCTCATCCATGCGCACGAGGCCATCCCTCCAAGAGCGAGGCCGTAAAGCGACACCGCCGGCTCCAGCGTGCGATCGGCCGGAAGCAGCCAGGCGAGGACCGGGGTGACGAGCAGCATCGCCACGGCCGCCACCTTCTGCGTCGCCGTCGTGTGTCCGCGCGGGTGGCGCAGGTACAGCGCGATGGCGAGCAGGTGATAGACGAAGAAGATCAACGCCGAGACGGCGAGATCGATCTGCAGTGCCACGTCGCGAACCGCGGCGACCGCCATCATCGCGGCAAGGTGCCGGCTGTCCCTGCCCGCTCTTTGCAGCCAGGCGTAAAGGGCCAGCAAGCCCGTCGCCACCCCGGGAAGCGCAAGCAACCAGATTCCGGGCAGCGCCGTCAGGCGGAGCGCGCAAAAGGCCATGGCGGCCAGCAGGCTCGCCAGCAGCCAGGGCCTTTTCTCGATCAGCGCTCGCTTCGGCATCCGCCCTCCCCGGGGTCGTTTCGGCTCAGTGCCCTTGAACTTGCCGGCAGGCAAGTTCTAGGCGCGGCGCATGATGCACGACGTCCACATCATCGGCGGCGGCCTCGCGGGGAGCGAAGCGGCGTGGCAGCTCGGCCGGCGCGGCGTGCGCGTGCAGCTCTCCGAGATGCGTGGCGGCGGCGCAACCACGCCCGCGCACCAGGGTGCCGGCCTCGCCGAGCTCGTGTGCTCCAACAGCTTCCGCTCCGATGACGACGAGCGCAATGCCGTCGGCCTGCTCCATCACGAGATGCGCCGGCTGGACTCGCTCGTCATGCGCGCCGGCGAGAAGGCGCGGGTTCCGGCGGGTTCGGCGATGGCCGTCGATCGCGAGCTGTTCTCGGCCGAGGTCGAACGCGAGCTGTCCGCGCTCCCCGCTGTGAAGATCGTCCGCGAGCGGGTAGACGCGCTGCCGGCAAGCGGCCTCACGATCGTCGCCACGGGGCCGCTGACCGCGGCTTCCCTGGCCGCGAGCATCGGCGCGGCGACCGGGCGCGAGAGCCTCGCCTTCTTCGACGCCATCGCGCCGATCGTCCACCGCGACAGCATCGATATGTCCGTCTGCTGGATGCAATCGCGCTGGGACAAGGGGAACGGCAAGGACTACATCAACTGCCCGCTCGACAAGGCGCAGTACCTCGCCTTCCGCCAGGGCTTGCTCGACGGCGAAAAGGGCACGTTCAGGCAATGGGAGGAGAGCACCCCCTATTTCGAAGGGTGCATGCCGATCGAGGTCATGGCCGAGCGCGGCGAGGACACGCTTCGCTACGGTCCGATGAAACCGGTCGGCCTCGACGATCCGCGCACCGGGCGCTGGCCGTACGCCGTCGTCCAGCTCAGGCAGGACAACAAGCTCGGCACGCTGTGGAACATGGTCGGCTTCCAGACCAAGCTCAAACACGCCGAGCAGGTGCGCCTGTTCCGCACAATCCCCGGCCTCGAGAACGCCGAGTTCGCCAGGCTCGGCGGGCTTCACCGCAACACGTTCCTCAATTCGCCGGCCCTCCTCGACCGGCAGTTGCGCCTGAAGAGCGCGGGGCATGTCCGCTTCGCCGGGCAGATCACCGGTTGCGAAGGCTACGTCGAGAGCGCGGCGGTCGGCCTGCTCGCGGGCCTCATGACAGCCGAGGAACTCGCGGGACGCGAATGGCGCCCACCGCCGCGCACCACCGCGATGGGGGCGCTGCTCGCCCACATAACCGGCGACGCCGAGGCAGAGACCTACCAGCCGATGAACGTTAACTTCGGCCTGTTTCCGCCGCTTACCGAGGTCAAGAAGAAGCAACGCAAGGAGGCCTACACCGAGCGGGCGAAGGCAGACTTTTCCGAGTGGCTATCGGCCGAGCGCGTGCCTGCTTAGCCCGAGCAGCTGCATCGCGACGCCGCCTTGCGCTTGGGCGCGGGCGAAACAAACCCGGCCTGCAACAGCCAGTCGTCGCGGTTGCAAATCGCAGCGGCCCCATGCGTTTGGACTCCGTGCGTGAGCTCGCTGGCCAGCGGCACTGCCTTCCACAGGCCGGACAATGGCCTAGCGGCCGAGAAGGCCGACCCGCACGGCGAAAAGGATCGCCCGGGGACCTTCGAGCAACGGCGCGCCGCCGAGCGCGATGGAGCGCTGCCCCAGCGCGGCTAGCACGGCGAGCGGGCGCAGCGTCCGCGGCAATCCGCCGCAAGGCGGTAGTGCCTTCGCGGCATCGAGAACGCTCTCGCGCTCGTCTTGGCCGGACAGGTTGGCGGCGAGGTCCGCCAGGGCCCAGGTCCTTCCGCACAGGCCCGCCGGAGAGGGTGCCGCGCCAAGTTCCGAGGCGAGCTGGGCAAACGCCTGGCCGCGCCCGGCGGCGAAGCCATCGATGACGTCGGCATCGAGCTCTTCGGAGAGAAGCCCTTCCCAGCCGTCGACGAGAGCGATCAGCGCTGCTGGCTCGCGCCACTCGCCAAGCAGGCCCAGCACCACGTCCCCGCGAGGCCATTGCGCCTTCTCCTTGGCGAGCGTGTCGCGCCAGAAGGCAAAGCGCATCTGCGCCAGCACCGGCTCGCGGTGCCGCCGCAACACCGCCGCGAGCCGAGCATCGAGAGACAGCACGGCCAGCGTGGCTTCGCGCGCGGGCCCCGGCGCATAGGCGAGCGCCAGGCGATGAGCCGCCGGCAGTTCCTCGAGCAGGGCGTGCGTCATGGGGGCCCGCAAATCGGCGGTCCGCTCCGCGCGGTCAAGCGCCGCTCAGGGTTATTCCGGCAGGCATGGTCAAACGCCTGTTAACCCTGCCCTTTCACAGTGCAGTGAGCATGACGGGCTAATACGTACCGAGAATTGGCCGATTTCCAACCATGAGACAGGGGCTATGCGCGCAGATCGAACCCCCAAGCTGAGCCGCTTTTGGCGGTTGCTCGCCAGGAGCACCAGCGGCAACGCCATGCTGTTCGTCGCCCTCGGGCTGCCCGCCCTGATCGGCGGCGCCGGCCTCGCGGTCGACTTCTCGCAATGGTACCTGTGGAAGCGCGAGCTGCAGCTGGCGACCGACCAGGCGGCGCTCGCCGGCGCGTGGGCGCGCACGGATTCCCATACCCAGGACAACTACCAGACGCGCGCGACGCAGGACTACCGTGCGAACCTCGCCATTACCTCGAGCTTTGCCAGCGACCCGACGGTCTCGATCGCCGATTTCTCGAACGGCAGCGACAACAGCGTGGTCGTGACGGCGACGGCGACCAAGACGCTGCCGTTCAGCAGCTTCATCACCGGCCGCGGCGTCACCATCCAGGCCTATTCGCAGGCGAGCTATGCCGCCGGCGGCAACTACCAGGCCTGCCTCATCGCCACGGGTAACAGCGGCACCACGCTTTCGGTCGGCGGCAGCGCCGTCGTCAACGCGCACTGCGGCATGGCGGCGCTTTCATGTTCCGACGATGCGATCGTCATCGACGGATCGGCTACGGTCGTGACCGACTCGATCGCGACGTGCGGTACCGCCAGCGTTCCCGCGGCCAACGACAGCGTCGTGAGCGAAAATGTCCACGGCCTCGCCGACGAGTTCGCCGACCTCGACCCGCCGACGAACGACACGGCCCAGACCTACAAGTGCAACGGCAACGGCAACAAGGCCCAGGCATCCCCCGTGGCAGGCACCTATCACGGTCTGACCGTGAGCTGCAAAACCGTCTTCGGGCCGGGCGTCTACGTCATCGACGGCGGAACGCTTGACCTGACCGGGAACTATTCGGTGACCGGGACGAACGTCATGTTCGTCCTCAAGAACGGTGCCTCGCTGAAGCTCGGCGGCAGCGGCAACGGCAATACCCTGACGCTCACGCCGATGGTGTCGTCCCAGTTCACGGCGGCCCCCTACAACTACTCGCAAGGCCTCGCCGATCGCTACGCGGGCATGCTGATCTTCGAGGATCGCAACAGTACGCCGACCACGCACATCATCAACGGCAACTCCAACTCGCTGATCCAGGGCACGATCTACCTTCCGGCGAGCGCCGCTCGCATGAACGGCACGGCCAACATCAACAGCAGCTGCTTGCAGATCACCGCGCAAACGATCGAAGTGCTCGGCAACGCCACGCTGGAGACCCGCTGCCCGACGTCGCAGACGAACAGCGCGGGCAGTTCCGCGCCAACGGTGAAGCTGGTCGCATGACGAAACGGCAACTCCTGGCTGCACGCCTGCGGCGCCTGCCCGCGGACACGCGCGGTGTCTCGGTCATCGAGACCGCGATTCTCGCTCCCGTGCTGCTGTGCATGGCGCTGGGCGGTTTCGACGTGAGCCGCATGATCGCGCGCCAGCACGAATTGCAGAACGGCGCCGGCGATGCCGAGCAGATCGTGCTTGCGGCCGCCTCGGGCACCGCGACCGACACGACGACGATCAAGACGGTCCTGGCAAATACGCTGGGCATTCCCAACGACGCCAGCCACATTACCGTCGACAAGCTCTATCGCTGCGGAACGACGACCACGCTGGTCAGCGCGACGTGCGCGTCCGGAACCTACCAATCGACCTACGTCCAGGTCACCTTCCACGACACCTACAACCCCATCTGGGCGCAGTTCGGGATCGGCCACGCGGTGAACTACCGGGTCCAGCGGCTCGTCCAGGTTTCGCAGGAAAAGATCGCGTGACGATGCGGCGTCCCCTTACCCAGCTCACGGACGATCGCAGCGGTTCCGCAATCATCGAGTTCGCGATCCTCGCGCCGATGATCTTCGCGATGCTGTTCGGCGTCATCCAGGTCGGCCTGCAGATGTGGAGCTACAACTCGCTGCGCTCGATCGTCGCCGACACCGCGCGCTACACGATGGTCGAGTACCAGAAGTCCAACCAGCTCACGACCGACCAGATCGAGAGCAAGGCAACCGCCATCGCGGTGAACTCGCCCTACGATTTCAACATCGATGATATCGGTACGCTCGACGTGACCAATCCGGCGAGCGACATCGCCGGGATGACCAAGTTCCAGCTGACGATGAGCTACACGCCGCCGACGGTCCTCGACTTCACCGGCATACGCGCGCCGACGCTCACGATCACGCGGCCGATCTACGTCACCTCTTCGTAACCGGCCGGGCCGCCCAGGTCTAACCGCGGTAACAGACCTTGCGCGCCGCCCCGACGATCTGCTCGGCGTCGATCAGCGCCAGCTTCTCAAGGTTCGCCGCATAAGGCAACGGCACGTCGGCGTTGCACACCCTGAGCACGGGAGCATCGAGCAGGTCGAAGCCTTCGTCCATGCAAACCGCGATGACCTCCGAGGCGATCGAGCAGGTCGGCCAGCCTTCCTCGGCGACGACAAGGCGGTTGGTCTTGGCGAGGCTGGTGAGGATCGTTGCGGTGTCGAGCGGGCGCAGGGTGCGCAAGTCGATCACCTCGGCCTCGATGCCCTCGCCTGACAGCGTGTCGGCCGCTTCCAGCGCGAGGCCGACGCCGATCGAATAGCTGACGATGGTGACATCCTTGCCCTCGCGCATGACGCGCGCCTTGCCGATCGGCAGAACGTGATCGTCGAGCTCGGGCAGCTCGAAATTGCGGCCGTAGAGCAGCTCGTTCTCGAGGAACACGACCGGATCGTCGCAGCGGATCGCCGCCTTGAGCAGGCCTTTGGCGTCCGACGCGTCGTACGGTGCGATGACGATCAGGCCGGGCACGGCGGCGTACCACGGGGCGTAATTCTGGCTGTGCTGCGCGGCGACGCGGGCGGCCGCGCCGTTGGGGCCACGAAAGACGACCGGGCAGCGCATCTGCCCACCCGACATGTAGTGCGTCTTGGCCGCCGAGTTCACGATGTGATCGATCGCCTGCATCGCGAAGTTGAAGGTCATAAACTCGACGATCGGCCTGAGGCCGCCCATCGCCGCGCCGGTGCCGACGCCTGCGAAGCCGTACTCGGTGATCGGCGTGTCGATCACCCGCTTGGGCCCGAACTCCTCGAGCAGGCCCTGGGTGACCTTGTAGGCGCCCTGGTACTCGGCGACTTCCTCGCCCATCACGAACACCCGCTCGTCGCGGCGCATCTCCTCGGCCATCGCGTCGCGCAAGGCCTCGCGCAGGGTGACGGTGATCATGTTGGTGCCGGCGGGGACGTCCGGGTCGGCCGCGCGCGGAGCGGCGGCGGGCCTGGCCGAGACGAGCTGATCCGCGCCCGACGGTGCCGGCCCCTTCGAGGCTTCGGATTCGGCCGCCTTCTGCTGCTGCGCCGGTTCGGCGGGAGCGGCGACGGCGGCAGGAGCCGCTTCGCCCTCGCCGTTGAGCACGGCGATCACCGTGCCGACCTTCACGCCCTCGGTCCCTTCAGGGACCAGGATCTGACCGACCGTGCCTTCGTCGATCGATTCGAACTCCATCGTCGCCTTGTCGGTCTCGATCTCGGCGATCACGTCGCCGGGCGCGACCGTGTCGCCTTCCTTGACCATCCACTTGGCGAGCGTGCCCTCTTCCATCGTCGGCGAGAGCGCGGGCATCTTCAGCTCGATCCCCATCAGTAGGCCCCCACCAGCACGTCGGCGTAGAGCTCCTGCGGGGGCGGCTCGGGCGAATTCTCGGCGAAATCGGCCGCCTCGGCGACCTTGGCGCGGATGCCCTTCTCGAGTTCCTTCAACCGGTCCTCGGAAACGCCCATGCCTTCGAGATCCTTCTTCGCCCGCTCGATCGGGTCGTTGTGCTCGCGCACGTCCTGCACTTCCTCGCGCGTGCGGTACTTCGCCGGGTCGGACATCGAGTGGCCGCGGTAACGGTAGGTCTCGAGCTCGAGCAGCACCGGCCCCTTGCCCGCCCGGACGTGGTCGAAGGCGACCTTGCCGGCCTGGTGGACTTCGAGCACGTCCATCCCGTTGACGAGCATGCCGGGAATGCGGAACGCGGTGCCCCGGCGGTAGAAATGCGTCTCGGCGCTCGACCGCTTGACGCTGGTGCCCATCGCGTACTGGTTGTTTTCGACCGCGAACACGATCGGCAGGCCCCACAGGCTGGCCATGTTGAAGGTCTCGTAGACCTGGCCCTGGTTGGCCGCGCCGTCGCCGAAATAGGCCAGGCACAGTCCGCCGTCGTTGCGGTACTTGTGCGCGAAGGCGAGCCCGCCGCCGAGCGAGACTTGCGCGCCGACGATGCCGTGGCCGCCGTAGAACGCGTGGTCGGTCGAGAACATGTGCATCGACCCGCCCTTGCCCTTCGAGATGCCCGCCTCGCGCCCGGTCAGCTCGGCCATGATGATCTTCGGATCGATGCCGTAGGCGAGCATGTGGCCGTGGTCGCGGTAGCCGGTGATGACGCTGTCCTTGCCCTCCTCGAGCGCCGACTGCAGCCCGACGGCGACCGCTTCCTGGCCGATGTAGAGGTGGCAGAAGCCGCCGATGAAGCCGAGGCCGTAAAGCTGCCCCGCGCGTTCCTCGAACCGGCGGATCAGCAGCATCTGCTCGTAGTAGTGCAGCAGCTGCTCCTTCGACGCCTTGAAGCGCCGGTCCTTCTCGAACGCTTCCTGCAGGCTGTGGAGCGCGAAGCTTTGGTCCTCGGCCGCCGGCTTGGCGGTGGCCGCGCCCGATTTCTTGCGGGCCGGTGTCTTCGACGTGGAACGGGCGGCTTTGGCCAAAGCGTAATTCCCTGTTGTTCAAGGCTCCGCGCGCGGCGCGGATGCGGCGCTATAAGCGCACTATCGCCGAGCATGCAACGCCCGCGCGATGCAATACATAGTGACCGCGACGGTGTCTTACTTGTCGTGGATTTCGTAGATGTATTCGTCCGGATGGACGACGTTGAGGTCGCTCCGGATCAACTCGCCGGCCATGTCCGGATCGACGTGCCTGGGGTCGAGCAGCGCCACGCGGTTCTTCAACTCCGCGCGTTCCTTCTCGAGATCGTGGATTTGCGCCTGGCGCTTGTCGAGCAGCGAGAGGTTCTCGCCCCAGGCGAGGAAGCCGTACGGCCCGGCCAGCGTAAGGCCGCCAAGCAGAAGAAGATAGCCGAGCGCGCCGAGCTGCCTGACTTTGTCCCGATCGAACCGACGCCGCTTCATGCCCCACAGGAATCACAGTTAACGCGAGGATTCAAGCGGTTTTGCGGGGAACTCGTCGCATTTTCGAACGGGGCGGCGGCATCGCCGCTTGTCGCCGCCGG
>DATJHD010000070.1:0-9856 GCA_035494275.1 Croceibacterium sp. | reverse complement strand
GCCGGCATCGTGCTCGACCCAGCCCGGTTTCGGATAATGCTGCGTCAGCTCGCGTTGCACCGTGCCGCGCAACTCGCCCCGGGGCGTGAACAGCATGGCCCGGGTCGAGGTCGTGCCCTCGTCCAGCACCAGGATCAGCCGATCGGCCATTTCATTCCCCTAGCAGCCCCGCCATATGCAGCCGATGGCGATGCCCCCGCAACCCTGGCCGACCGGCGAGGTCGAAGAGCTCGAACCGCTGGTGCGGCGGATTCTGGCGCCCAACGGATCGCCGTTCACCTACACCGGCACGCAGACCTACCTCGTGGGAAACAGCGAAGGATTGGCCGTGATCGATCCCGGCCCGGCCGATCCGGCGCACATCGACGCGCTGATCCGGGCGATTGGCGAAGCGCCCGTGCTGGCGATTGCCTGCACCCACACCCACCGCGACCATTC
Source organism: Croceibacterium sp. (assembly GCA_035494275.1). Classification (GTDB taxonomy): domain Bacteria; phylum Pseudomonadota; class Alphaproteobacteria; order Sphingomonadales; family Sphingomonadaceae; genus Croceibacterium_B. The sequence continues at coordinate 9,418 of DATJHD010000070.1, read as the reverse complement.
TCCCGCCGCCGCGCCGCTCGCGAGGCGCACCCGGGCCCCGATCGTCGGCTGTGCTCCCCTGGTGCTCGAAACCGGCGAGCCGCGCGCCGATGCCCCGTTCGACAAGGATTATGCGCCCGATCGGGTGCTCGCGGACGGCGGGCAACTGCGCGGTCCAAGCTGGACCCTCACCGCTGTCGCGACGCCCGGGCATACCTCGAACCACGTGTGTTTCGCGCTCGACCAGGCCGGCGCGCTGTTCACCGGCGACCACGTGATGGGCTGGTCGACCACCGTCGTCGCGCCGCCGGACGGCGACATGGCCGACTACATGGCGAGCCTCGACAAGCTCCATTCGCGACAGGATCGCGTCTACTACCCGGCGCACGGACCGGCGGTGCACAATCCTCATCAGCTGGTGCGAGGCATGATCGGCCATCGCCGCCAGCGCGAGCGACAGATCCTCAGGCTGCTCGGCCAGCGGCCGCAGGCGGTTCATGAGCTGGTGCCGCAGATGTACAAGGGCGTGGACGAGCGGCTCTGGCCGGCAGCCGGGCAGTCGGTGAAAGCGCACTTGCTGGACCTCGAGCGGCGCGGAGTCGCGACCCGTTCCGGCGACCTGTGGAGAATGTCGTAATACGACATAAGCCATTGACAACGATGGCTTGCGGGAGTCACTTTCCGCCATTGCAGTCTGACTGGAGGGAGGCAGATCGTGGCCACCGTTGCAGTACCGCAGGTTTCCGCGCTCCAGAAGGAACGCGCGTTCTTCTTCTACATGGCCCTGGCGGTGCTCGTCACGGTGCTCGCCGGATTCGGTTTCTTCTTCGCGATCGGCGCTTCCAGCATCCATTCGCCGTGGTGGGTACACCTCCATGCGCTGTCGATGGGCAGCTGGGTGCTGCTGTTCGTCACCCAGACCTGGTTCGTCTATCGCGGCAACGTCACCGCGCACCGGACGCTCGGTCCTCTCGCCGTCGCCTGGAGCGGGTGGATCTTCTGCCTCGGCTTCGTCGTGACGGCGCTGGACGTCAACACGCACCGCGTGCCGCCGTTCTTCCAGCCCAACTACTTCCTGATGATGGACTGGCTGAACATGATCGCCTTCGGCGGCCTGGTGATTGCGGCCGTGCGCATGCGCAACCGCTCGTCGGACTGGCATAAGCGGCTGATGCTGGGCGCGATGCTGCAACTGATAGCGGTCGCGTGGGGGCGGCTGATCCTGCCGTTTCTTTTCGACCAGCGCGGCATCTGGCTGGTGATGCTGGCGCTGCTCGCCTATTTCGGCGTGGCAATGGCGTGGGACAAGCGCAACCGCGGCGCGGTGCACCCCGCCTATTACTGGGGCGCGGGAACGCTCGTCGTGTGGGTATCCCTGAGCTTCGCGCTGGCGGACCTGCCGCCGGTGCTGGCGCTGACGAAATCGATCGCGGGTTGATGCCGGCGTCCCTGCGCGGTTGACAGCGGCAGGACAGGTCAAGCAAGAGGGACTTCGCGGGGTCGCAACTGCGGGGAGGCAGTGATGGCGACCATCGCTCAAACCGGACCGTCCGCGCTGCACAAGGAGCGCGCGTTCTTCTTCTACATGGCGCTGGCGCTGACGGCAACGTGCGTCGCCGGGTTCCTGCGGTCGATCTATCTCGGCCAATCCAACTTCGGCGAGCCTTGGTGGGTCCATCTCCACGGCGTGTCGATGATGGCCTGGCTCGTCCTGTTCGTGACCCAGAACGGGCTGGTCGCCAGTGGCCATGTCGCGGTGCATCGCCGGCTCGGAATCGTGGCGGCCGGCTGGAGCCTATGGGTGACGGCGATGGGCGCGATGGTCCTCGCCATGAACACCGCGACCCATCGCACACTGCCGTTGTTCACGCCCCAATATATCATCGCCGTCGACGGCTTGGCGACCCTCGCTTTCCTGGCCCTGACATGGGCGGGCATCGCGCTACGCAAGCGTTCCGACTGGCACAAGCGCTTACTGCTCAGCGGCACGATCTGCATCATCGCGCCGGGTCTCGGCCGCCTCATTCCGGGCGCGTGGGTGGGCCTCCACATCACCTACGCTCTGTTCCCTATTCATCTGATGTTTTTCGCCGTGGCGATGGGCTATGACGTACGGACGCGCGGCCGCGTCCATCCGGCCTATGGCTGGGGCCTCGGCGCGCTCGCGGCCATGACGGTTCTGCCGAACCTAGTCATGGGCGTCCCGCCTGTTGTTGCGCTGGTGCATTCGCTGGGCGCCTGAAGGCGGCAACAAACCCGCGACATCGCCGATACCGCTTCCTATATGATCGGCAAGGAGGCCGCCGATGTCCGTCGAAACCAAGATTCCCACAGGCGCCGGGCTGCGCGCCGAGATCGACCGGCTGCGCAAGGAGCGCAACGCGGTGATCCTCGCGCACTACTACCAGAAGCCCGAGTTGCAGGACCTCGCGGACTTCGTCGGCGATAGCCTGGAGCTGTCACGCAAGGCGGCCGATACAGACGCCGACGTCATCGCCTTCTGCGGCGTCAAGTTCATGGCCGACACCGCCAAGATCCTCAGCCCCGACAAGATCGTCGTGCTGCCGGACATGGAGGCGGGCTGCAGCCTCGAGGACTCGTGCCCGCCGGAGAAGTTCAAGGCTTTCCGCGCGGCGCACCCGGATCACATCGCGCTCACCTACATCAATTGCTCGACCGAGGTGAAAGCGCTCAGCGACGTCATCGTCACCAGCTCGTCGGCCGAGACGATTATCGGCCAGATTCCGCAAGACCAGCCGATCATCTTCGGGCCGGACCGCCATCTTGGCGGCTACCTCAACCGCAAGTTCGGGCGCAACATGCTGCTGTGGCCGGGCGTTTGCATCGTCCACGAGGCGTTTTCCGAACGGGAGCTCCTGAAACTGAAGGCGCAACACCCCGACGCGCCGGTGGCTGCGCATCCCGAGTGCCCGCCGCACATCATCGACCTCGCCGACCACGTCGGCTCGACCAGCAGCATCCTGCAGTTCGCCAAGACGTTTCCGGGCGACACGCTGATCGTCGCCACCGAGCCGCATATCATCCACCAGATGGAAAAGGCGCTTCCCGAAAAGACCTTCATCGGCGCGCCGGGCGCGGACGGGAACTGCAATTGCAACATCTGCCCGTACATGGCGCTGAACACGATGGAGAAGCTCTACACCGCCCTGCGCGACCTGCAGCCGCGGATCGAGATCGAGGAACACCTGCGCCTCGCCGCCAGGCGCAGCCTCGACCGCATGCTGGAAATGGCCAGCGGCACGATCGGCAAGGGCGACTTGGGGCGCGTCGCGGCCTCGGGCGACTAATCCTCGACCTCGCCCGGTCTCGGGTGCGGCTTGGTGATCGCCGGCGGGTCGCTTGCCGGGAAGCTTTCGTCGAGCGCCTCGTCGAGCAGCTCCTCGCGGTGCTTGCGCTTGCCGTTCCTCGGCTTGCGGGGTTTCGCCGCGCTCATGACTCGGGAACGGCCAGGCCGAACAAGAGCGCGCGAACGAACTTCACAGGGGGGGAGCCGTGGGCCAGCACCGCGTCGTTATAGCGGCGCAGAGTGAACCTGTCGCCCCAGCGCCGCTTGGCTTCCTCGCGCAGCGCCATGTGCTCCTCGAAGCCGGTGTAGTAGCTCAGCAACTGCACCGAGCTCAGCTGCGCGCGCAGCCATTTGCCGGCCGCCTCGCGCTCCTGCTGGAAGGCGCCCTTCATCATCAGCTCCATCGCCTGGTCGCGGGTCATGCCTTCGGTCTGGATGCCGATGTCGAGCAGGGTGTTGACGATCGTGCGCAGGCGCATCTTGAGCATGGTCAGCTTGAACAGCTTGCCGTCCTCGGTCGCGTCGCCGCCGAGATAGCCCTGGTCGGCCATCATCCCTTCGCCATAGACCGCCCACCCTTCGATGAACGGTCCCGATTCGAGCACCGCGCGCAGCGGATCGTCGACCTTGTTGGCGTGGTCGAGCTGCAGGTAATGCCCTGGCATCGCCTCATGGATCGACAGGTCGTGGATCATGTAGAGGTTGTATTCGGTGAGGAAGCTGGTCGCCTGCTCGTCGCTCCACTCGGCCGGAATCGGTGAGATGGTGAAGAAGTTGGGCTGGTCCTTGTCGAGCGGGCCCGGCGGATCGTCGTAGGCGACCGCGTTGCCCTGGTTGAACTTGGGCATCGGCACGATCCTCACCGGCGCCGACGGCATGCCGACGAAACCCTTCCGGCGGACGAAATCGGTCGCCTGGGCGAGGGTCTGCCGCGCCGTCTGCTCGAGCGTGTCGCGGGTCGCGCGCCGGGCGTACGTCTTGCCGAGCGCGCATTCGATCGCCTGCTGCTGGTCGCCGCCCGCGCAGTCCTTAAACGTGCGCGCGAGGCGCTCCATTTCCGCGCGGGTATCCTTGAACGCGACCTCGGCCTTCGCCTTGAGCCCGGGCCGGGTCAGCGAGCTCATCAGCTCGAATTTCATCTTCTGTTCGTAAAGCGCCGGTCCGAGCCGGAAGTCGCCCTTGGCGTTCGGCACCAGCACTTCGTCGAGCCACTTCTGCTGTTCCGCCACCGCCGTCTTGAGCTTCGCCAGCGCGGCGTCGAACCGCGTCCTCGGCACGCCGCTGCGCTCGACCTCCGGCATGAGAGCCGTGTCGACGATCTCCATGATGCCGGCGTTTTGCCGGGAGACCGTCTCGGCGAACACCTTCGGCACGCGGGCCGGATCGAGCTGCCGGCGCTCCTCGGCGAGGTAGGCCGGCAGCGCCTCCATACGCGCGACGATAGAGGCGAAGCGCTTGGGCCACGGCGCGAAGTCGCGGGCGACCAGGAGGTAGAGCGAATTCGACGCGGCTTCGTTGTAGGCTTGCGGATTCCACGCCCAGGTCTGCAGCGTCCGAAGATCCCACAAGTCGTATTCGAGCGCGTTCCTCAAGAGCGCGTAATCGACCTGGTTGTCCGGCGTCAGCGAGGAGCGGTCGATGACGGCGAGCGAACGCAGCAGCTGCGTGTCGCTCGCGACCCGCGCGGCCCGCGCCTCGGCGTCGATCCGCGGCAGCTCGCCGTCACGCGTGTGATCGCCGAGCTGGGTCGCAAGGACCGGGTCCGCGCTCGTCAGGGCGGCGATATACGCGCCACCGACCTTTGCGAATTGCGCGTTCGCGGACGAGGCGGCGGACTGCGCCGGCGGGGCGTTCACCGAGGCGCAACCGGCCAAGAGCAGCCCCGCGGCGACCGGCGCTGCCCGCAAGAGGCGCATCACGCCGGCGCCGCTTCCGTCTTGCGCGGCGCGGTCTCCTTGAGGAACAGCGCCACGATAAAGCCGACGACCAGGCTCCCGATCGTGAAGGTGAAGACGTGCTGGATGCCGCTCGCCGCCGCGATCTGGCCGGCGATCGCGGGCGCCGCACCGCCGCCGAAAACCTCGCCCGCACCGATCACGAGGCCCGCCACGGAGGCGACCATGCCGAGCGGAGCCGCTTCCGCCGCCACAGGCCCGGCAAGGATCGCCAGCGCCGAGAAGTTGAACAGAGCGGCGAAGAAGATCAGCCAGAACAGCGCCGTCAGGTTGTCGGCGCCTGCCTGCGTGAACAGGTAAGTGAACACGGCGGCAAGGAAATAGGACACAAGGGTCGCCATCCTGCGACCGATGAAGTCCGACACGGTCGGCATGCCGAACTGGCCGATGGCGCCGCCGAAGCCGATGGCCGAGGTCACGAAGCCCATCTGCTGGACCGTCAGGTGCAGGTAGTCGGTCAGGTAGTTGGGCATCATCGCGCCCATCACGAAAATGCCGCCCATCGCGCACATCAGCGTGAGCATGGCCAAGGGCACGTTGCGATGGCTGAACAGGTCGCGGATGCCCGGCCGGGCGACGCGGTTGCCGTCAGGCGTGGCATGCGCCGGCTCGCGCACAAGCACGAACATCACCGCGGCCATGATCAGACCGGGGATGCCGACCAGCATGAACACCGTCCGCCAGGTCGTCACCAGCAAGAGCTGGGTGGCGATGATCGGGCCGATGGCGTTGCCCATCAGCGAGATCATGCACTGGAAGATGCCGTTGTTCATGCCGCGCCGCCGGGGGTGGGAGGCTTCGACGGCCACCGCCACCCCGGTCGAGGCGACCGGGCCTTCCGCGAGACCCATCACCGCGCGGATGACGAGGAGGCTCACCAGCCCGGCGGCCATGCCCGACAGGGCGGACATCAGCGAGAACACGATCACCGCCGGGATCAGCACCTTGCGGCGCCCGACCCGGTCGGACACGAAGCCCATCGCGAACGCCGAAAGCCCCCAGAACACAGCGAGGATGCCGACCAGGTTGCCGAGGTCCCCGTAATCGAGACCGAGCTCGCCCATGAAGGCCGGGAACAGCACCGGCAGGATGAAGCGGTCCAAGCCGACCAGCCCGAACGTCAGGCTGAGGACCAGGATTATCTTCCACTCGTAGCCGGTGTCGAAGCCGCCCTGCGACGCGTCTTGCTGCATGTCCCCCCCCGTCTTCCCAATCCCCTTATTCGAGGGTTGTATCAGCGGCCGCCGGCTCCGTCGATGCCCGTGCGACACGGGCGAGGACCAGCGCGGCGGCGAGCAGGGCCATGCCCACCACGTCGATCGCGCCGAGCCGCTCGCCGAACGCCAGCCAACCGGCGAGCGACGCGATCGCCGGCTGGGTCAGCAGCGCGAGGCCAATCGCGAGGGGCGAGAAATGGCGCAGCGAATAGACCAGCATGCCCTGGCCGATCAGCTGGCTCGAGACCGCGAGCCCCACCAGCGGCCACCAATCGTGCGGCCACACCGGCTCGCCGTGGAGGAACGCGATCAGCAGCAGCAGCGGCACGCTCGCCGCGCTCGACCAGCCGAGCAGGCGCCAACTCGGCAGGGTCTTTCGCGCGTCCTGCAGGATCAGCAGGTAACCCGCATAGAGCAGGCCGGCAAGCAGGCAGAACAGGTCGCCGACGAGCGTCCGGGTCGAGACTTCGAAGCTGCGCCCGAGCAGGATCGCCGCTCCGCCGAGCGCCGCAAGGATCGCCAGCCATTCGCGCGACTGCGGCCAGCGCTGCCAGGCGACGAAGCCCCAGACCATCAGGATGAGGCTTCCGGAATTGCCGAACAGGGCCGCGTTGCCGAGCCGGGTGAAGCCGATGCCGACGTGCCAGCTTGACAGGTCGAGCGCGAAGAACACGCCGCCCGCCGCAATCGCCAGGAGCAGCTTGCGGGTGACCGGCGCGGCCGCGACGGGCTCCCGGCTCGCGAACAGGAACAGCACCGGCAGCGCGAGCACGAGCCGCCAGAATCCCGCAGCGACCGGGCCGCTGTCGGCGAGCCGCACGAAATAGGGTCCGAGCGCGAGCGCGGCGTTTCCGACGAGCAGCGCAGCGAACGGCAGCCAGCGGTGATGCGACGAGGAAGCGGGGGGATTCATCCAGCCTCCGTCTAGCGGCGAGGACAAGGAAGGCTATAGGAAAGCTCCGGGAGGTTCCTGCGATGCCGATGCGGTCCTGGCTGTTCGTGCCCGGCGACAGTGAAAAGAAGCTGGCCAAGGTCGCAAGCTGCGGGGCCGACGTGGTGATCGTCGATCTCGAGGATGCCGTCGCTGCCCAGGCCAAGGGCACTGCGCGCGAGCTGGCCCGCGCCTGGCTCGCCGAGCAGCGCGGCGGCAGCGTGAAGCGCTGGGTGCGCATCAACGCGCTCGACACGCCGCTGTGGCGCGACGATCTCGATAGCGTGGTCGCCGCCGCGCCTGACGGGGTCATGGTGCCCAAGGCCTCGGGCCCGGCGCAACTCCAGATGCTTTCGGCCGAGCTGCACGACCGCGAGCAGCGGCTCGGCCTGCCGATGGGCCACACGCGGTTGCTGCCGCTGGTCAGCGAAACGCCGGCCGCGGCGCTCGGCATCGCCGACTACGCGGCGGCAACGCTGCCGAGGCTGGCCGGGCTGACCTGGGGCGCGGAAGACCTCTCGGCCGCCCTCGGCGCCGGCCGCAAGCGCGATGCCGAAGGGCGCTGGACCGACACCTTCCGCCTGGTCCGCGCGCAAGTGCTGCTCGCGGCGCATGCCTGCCAAGCCGCGCCGATCGACACCCTCTACGCCGATTTTCGCGACCTTGCCGGCCTCGAGCGGATCGCCAGGGAAAGCCACGCCGACGGGTTTGCCGGAATGCTGGCGATCCACCCCGACCAGGTGGCGGTGATCAACGCCGCCTTCATGCCGAGCGAACAGGAAATCGCCGAGGCCCGCCGTATCGTCGCGGCGTTCGCCGCCGAACCGAACACCGGCGCGCTGCAGCTCGACGGCCGCATGCTCGACCAGCCGCACCTCGAGCAGGCGCGGCGGCTGCTGGAGCGGCTGGGCTAGGGCGCCGCGCTCGCCGGCGCGCCAGGCGTCGGTGTCGGTGTCGGCGCGGCGCCGCCATCCGATGCGGCGCTGTCGACCTCGGTGACGCCCGCACCGCCCGCGTCCGCCGCCTGCTCGGGCGTGGTCGGTGCCTTGCCCTGGTGCGGCAGGAGCGGCGGCTGGGAGGTGAGCTGGCCGAGCGGGATCATGTCGTCGCTCGTCGTCCCCTGCAGCACTTCACCTGTCGCCGAGCGCTTGTCGTTCTCGGAAGACTTGTGGCAGGCCGCCAGGAGGACGAGCGGGACAAGCAGGACAAGCGAACTCAAACGGGTCAAGCGGGACACTCCGTGCGGCCGAGCGCGGCGAAAAATCCGCCGGCGCGGCGCTCCAATGCCCTATCCCACTCCTGCGGCGCAACCTCGATCCCCATCTTCGCCAGGCTGGTGACGCCGTATTCGGCTATGCCGCAAGGCACGATACCGCTGAAATGCGCGAGATCCGGGGCGAGATTCACCGAAAAGCCGTGCATCGTCACCCAGCGGCGGATGCGCACGCCGATCGCGCCGATCTTCGCCTCGCCGCCGTCGCTGTCCCGGGTCCAGATGCCGATCCGACCCTCGGCACGCCAGCTCTCGACACCGAAATCGGCGAGCGTTGCGATGACCCAGCCTTCGAGTGCGTGGACGAAGCAGCGCACGTCGCGCCCGCGCTTTGCCAGGTCGAGCAGCACGTAGCCGACCCGCTGCCCCGGCCCGTGATAGGTGTAACGCCCGCCGCGGCCGGTCTCGACGACCTCGAAGCGCGGATCGAGCAGCTCGGCCGCCGCGGCGCTGGTGCCGGCGGTATAGACCGGGGGGTGCTCCAGCAGCCAGATCAGCTCCCTCGCCTCGCCGGCGGCGATGGCGCTGTTGCGCGTCTCCTGCTCGGCGAGAGCGCGGCGGTAGGGTACGGGGGCATATTCGCGCCGCCACTCGATCGAATCCGGGGGTGCCTCGGCCATCGGCAATTGCGTGGCGAGCCGGGCGCCGTTTATCAAGAGGCCAAACGCCAGCGGGACTTCACGCATGAAACTCGAAATGAACCGGGCCTGGAACGAGGCGGTGCGCCTTCTCAACCGAAGCCGCGACGTGATCCTC
>DATJHD010000069.1:0-2417 GCA_035494275.1 Croceibacterium sp. | reverse complement strand
GGGCATAAGCCCAGCGCAATGCACGCGCTCGCCAATCCTGCACGTTTCCTGCGCATCGCCAGGCCGGCGACGCTCTTGCTATTCCTCGTCGGCGCCGCTCTCGCCGTTGGCGGGATGGTGGCGGGCCTGACCCTGACACCGCCCGACTACCTGCAGGGGGAGACGGTGCGGATCATGTACATCCACGTGCCTTCGGCGTGGCTCGGCATGGCCGGGTGGGGCGGCATTGCCGCGGCCTCGGTCAGCCAGCTCGTCTGGCGGCACCCGCTCGCTGCCGTCGCCGGGCGCGGGGTTGCTCCCGCAGGAGCGACCTTCGCCACCATTTGCCTGATCACCGGCTCGATCTGGGGACGTCCGACCTGGGGCACGTGGTGGGAGTGGGACGGACGGCTCACCTCGATGCTAGTCCTTTTCTTCCTGTACCTCGGCTACATTGCGCTGGCCTCAGCCGAGCGTGAGCGAGGCGGCGAAGGCCGAATCGCCGCAATCTATGGCCTCGTCGGCGCAATTAACCTGCCCATCATCCACTATTCGGTCCTGTGGTGGCGCACGCTTCACCAGGGCGAGAGCATCGGCTTGACCGGTTCCACGATCGACAATTCGATCCTGTGGCCGCTTCCGCTGACGATGGCCGGGTTCACATGCCTGTTCGCCGCGGCAGCGCTGATGCGGATGCGGGCGGAGCTTGCCGAGGCCAAGGTCGAAGCGCGGATGCGGAGGATGAGCGCGTGAATCCCTGGGCCTTCGTCGCCGCTGCCTATTGGGTCGTGATCACCTTGACCGCTGGTCTGCTGCTGTGGGCCTACGCCTCGATGCGCCGCGCTGAGGCGGCCGCCGACGCCCTCAAGCGGAAATGAAGCCGAAAAACCAGCGGCTGGCGCTGGTCAGCGCCGCCATCGTCTCGGTGCTGGTTGCCGTGCTTCTGGCGATGTGGGGCCTTCGGAACCAGGCATCCTATTTCTACACGCCAGCGGATATCGCCGGGGGCAAGGCGCACGACGGCGAGGCGATGCGCCTCGGCGGAATGGTCGAACGTGGCTCGATCCAGCGGGCGCGCGACGGAGTCACGATCCGCTTCCTCATCACGGACGGAAAGGCGCAGACTCCGGTAGTGTTCCGCGGGATTGCCCCAGACCTGTTCCGCGAGGGTTCGGGCGCCGTCGCGGAAGGACGGCTCGAGCGCGGGACATTCATGGCCGATACGATCCTCGCCAAGCATGACGAGCGCTATATGCCGCCCGAACTCGGCAACCTCGCCGCGGAGCACAAGGCCGGGAAGACGCTGCAGAAATGATCGCCGAGACCGGTCTTGCCGCCTTGTGGCTGGCGGCCGGTCTGGCCGCGCTCCAGTTCCTTTTCATGTTCGTCGAGCTGCGCGGCAACGCGGGGCTTGCTCGCCCGATGCGGTCGATTGCGGTCGTCCAGGGCCTGTTGACGATCGTCGCCTTCGCGATGCTCCTCATCGTTTTCGCCCGCAGCGACATGTCGGTGAAGCTGGTCTTCGAGAACAGCAGCGCCGTGAAGCCATTCGTCTACAAGGTCGCGGGCGCGTGGGGGAACCACGAAGGATCCATGCTCATGTGGGTCACGATCCTCGCGGCGGCGGGCGCCTTCGTGGCGCTGTTCTCCCGCCGAACGAGCGGGCGAACCTTGGTCGCGGCCCTTGGCGCGCAGGCGGCGCTAGCGCTCGGCTTCTATGCGTTCCTGCTGATCGCTTCGAATCCGTTCGCGCGGCTGTGGCCGCCGCCGATGGACGGGCAGGGCCTCAACCCACTCCTTCAGGACCCCGGCTTGGCGTTCCACCCACCGACGCTCTACCTCGGTTATGTCGGTCTCTCCGTCGCGTTCAGCCTCGCCGTTGGAGCGCTGCTCACGGGCGAGGTGGATTCGCGGCTCGCCCGCGCGATGCGGCCGTGGGTGCTCGGCGCGTGGATCCTTCTTACGCTCGGCATCACCGCGGGCAGCTACTGGGCCTATTATGAGCTCGGCTGGGGTGGATATTGGTTCTGGGACCCGGTCGAGAACGCCTCTCTGATGCCGTGGCTCGCCGCCACCGCGCTCCTCCATTCGATCAACGTGCTGGCCGCCCGCGGAGCGCTCAAGGCGTGGACGATGATGCTCGCCGTCATCGCCTTTTCCATGTCGATGGTCGGGACGTTCCTGGTTCGCTCCGGTATTCTGACTTCGGTGCACGCGTTCGCGATCGATCCGCAGAGGGGCACGTTTCTCCTTGCGCTGCTGGCGATCTATGTCGGAGCCGCGTTCGCGCTGTTCGCCTGGCGCGGAGCGACCTTGAAAGAGGGCGCTCCATTCGAGCTCGTCAGCCGTGAAAGCGGCCTGGTCGTCAACAACCTGCTCCTGACCGTCGTCCTCGGCGTGGTGTTCGTGGGAACGCTCTATCCGCTGTTCGTCGAGGC
>DATJHD010000068.1:0-4565 GCA_035494275.1 Croceibacterium sp. | reverse complement strand
GCGGTCTTCCTCGGTCTCAACGGCGTGGTAGTGAAGTCGCACGGCAGCGCCACCGCTGCCGGCGTCGCCAACGCCGTCGCCGTCGCCGCCCGCCTCCTCGAGGACAGCCTGACCGAGCGGATCACCGCCGACCTCGCGGAGCTCGGCGAAGCTCGCCTGCGCGAAACCGGCAACAACTGGACAGTGGCGAAGTGATCCGATCGGTCGTTAAGGGTTCAGGTTCCGCGCTGCCCAAACGGGTCGTCACCAACGACGAGTTGGCGCGCACCGTCGACACCAGCGACGAGTGGATCCGCGAGCGCACCGGCATCGCCCAGCGCTACATCGCCGGAGAGGACGAGACGACCGCGTCGCTGGCGATCGACGCCGCCCGCGCGGCGCTGGCCGATGCCCGGATCGACGCGGGGCAGGTCGACCTGATCGTCCTCGCCACGGCCACGCCGAACCGCACGTTTCCCGCCACGGCGACGCAGGTCCAGCACGCGCTCGGCTGCGACGGCGGCGCGGCGTTCGATGTCGGCGCGGTGTGCTCTGGGTTCCTCTACGCGCTCGGCACGGCGGACGCGATGATCCGCTCCGGCATGGCCAAGTGCGCGCTGGTGATCGGCGCCGAAACCTTCAGCCGGATTCTCGATTGGGAGGACCGCACGACCTGCGTGTTGTTCGGCGACGGCGCGGGCGCGATGGTGCTGTCGGGCGAGGACGTCGCCGAGCAGGGGCCGGGGGTGCTCGCTACCCGCCTCCACGCGGCCGGCGAGCACGGCGACCTGCTGTTCGTCGATGGCGGCCCTTCGACGACCGGCACGGTCGGCCACGTTCGCATGAGGGGCCGTGAGGTCTTTCGGCACGCGGTCGTCAATCTCGCCGAGGTGCTCAACGAGGTGCTTCTGGCGGGCGGCTATTCGGCCGGCGACATCGATTGGGTGGTGCCGCATCAGGCGAACCTGCGGATACTCGAAGCGACGGCCAAGAAGCTTTGTCTGCCGCTCGAGAAGATCGTCATCACGGTAGACCGGCATGCCAACACCTCGGCTGCCTCCGTCCCGCTGGCCTTCGACGAGGCGAAGCGCGATGGGCGCCTCAAGCCGGGCGATCTCGTCATGCTCGAGGCGATGGGCGGCGGGTTCACGTGGGGCGCAAGCCTCATCCGCCTGTAGAAAAGCAACGGAAATCCGCCGCGTTTCGCTTGCGAACATCTGTAATTGCGCTAATCATTCCCCGGGGTCGCAAAGTGGGGAGTCACCGCGAAGATGATGCGATCTGTAGGTACGCTGACGCGGGCCGACTTGGCCGAGACGATCAATCGCAAGATGGGGTTCTCCCGGGCCGAAAGCCTGGCGCTGGTCGAAGCGATCCTTGCCAAGATGTGCGACGCGCTCGCAGACGGCGAGAACGTGAAGATTTCGGGCTTCGGCAGCTTCATCCTGCGCGACAAGCGCGAGCGAATCGGCCGCAATCCGAAGACCGGCGTCGAAGTGCCGATCACGCCGCGCAGAGTGCTGACCTTCCGCGCCAGCCAGAAGCTGAAAGCCCGGATCGCGCAGGGATGAGCGAAGGCGGGTCGCCCCAGTTGCGTTTCGACGACGGCAAGGACGCGCAGGCCCTGCGCACGATCGGTGAAGTGGCCAGGGCGTTCGGCATCCGCCAGCACGTGCTGCGCTATTGGGAACAGCAGTTTCCGATGCTCCAGCCGCTCAAGCGCAGCGGCGCGCGGCGATATTACCGGCCGGAGGACGTGGCGCTGGTCGAAACGATCGACCGGCTGGTCAATCGCGAAGGCTACACGCTCAAAGGTGCTCGCCAGGCGATTGCAGGCGGCATGGCGCGCAGTGACGATCGGCAGGCTCGCTCGGCGAGAGTCCCGTCACACGAGATCCTGCCGCACTTGCAGGCGATCCGCTCGCGGCTGGCACGGGCGCTCGAAGCGGCCTGAGCCGCTATCTCGTTTCGACCGGATAGACGTCCACATCGGGGCGCAGCACGGCCCCGTAGTCCTTCTCGGCCGGCGTCTGACGGACGTGCATGTAGGGAATCCACACGTCGCCGTACTCGGCCTTCTGGTACCATACATCGAGCACGTCGTACGAGGCCCACTGGCCGCCTGGCTCGAGCAAGCGAATCCCCTCGCCGATGCGCGGGACGACGAGGAACTTGAGCCGCACTTCGGTCTGGTGGGTTTCGTTCTGAACTTCGATCTCGATCAACGGTCTGGGCCTCGAACTCGGGATGGGGCTCTTTTGCCGAAGACTGATTGCCGAATTGCAAACACGGTCAAACAAATATTAGCCGTATTTCCCGGTATCGCCGTTGAAGCTGCGTCCTGTCGATCCTTAAGATTCGCGGTTATCGCGCCCGGCCGCGATGGGCGCTAGCCGGCGTGCCGCGCCGCGAGCTCGGGATCGAGGTCGCGCGGTCGTGCGAAGTGGACGAGCGTGGCGCGGCCCGGCTCGAGGTCTCGCCACTGGTCGATCGGCAGCTCGAGCACCGCGAAGGCCGCGGTCGGAAACCTCTCGGCTGCCTGGGTGAACAGCGGATCTTCCGTCGCCGGATCGACAAGCCGAAAAAGCAGCTCGTGCAACCCGGGATTGTGGCCGACCAGGAGCACGGCTTCGGGTTCGCCAACGATGGCGTGCAAAACGCTTAGCAGACCTTCGGCATCGGCGAGATAGACCCGCTCATCGAACTGCGGCGCGAGCGAGAGACCGCTGGCCTCGAGCGTCAGGCGAACGCGCTCGGCCGGGCTGGCGACGATCGCATCCCAGCGATAGCCAATCGCGGCGATGTGCTGCCCGATCGCCGCCGCGCCGCGCCGCCCGCGATCGTTGATGCCCCGATCGAAATCGCGCACGGTCGCATCGTCCCAATCGGACTTCGCATGGCGCAGCAGGCCCAGGCGCTTCACCTAGCGGATTTCCTCTTCCCGTTCCGCGACTCCCGGCGGACCGGCCGAGGAACGACCGCTCGCGAGGCGCTGTAAAGCCTCGTCGAGGGTGCAGCGCACGATCGGCGTCCCTTTGGGAAAGGCGCTCAAGAGGCGGCTCGGGAACGCGGGCGAAAGAACGACGAAATGGCCGCGGTCGTCCTTGCTGCGGATCAGCCGGCCGAACGCCTGCGCCAGACGTGCGCGGATGATCGCGTCGTCGTGCGCGGAACCGCCGTTGGCCGCACGGCGGGCGCGGTGGAGGATGCTCGGCTTCGGCCAGGGAACCTGCTCCATGACCACGCAACGCAACGAATGGCCGGGCACGTCGACACCGTCACGCAAGGCGTCGGTGCCGAGCAGGCTGGAGCGCGGATCGTCGCGGAAGATGTCGACCAGTGTGCCGGTGTCGATCGGGTCGACGTGCTGCGCATAGAGCGGCAGACCCAGGCGGGCGAGCCGGTCGGCGATGCGGCCATGCACCGCCCGCAGGCGGCGGATGGCGGTGAACAGGGCGAGCACGCCGCCGCCGCTTTCTTCGATGATGCGTGCGCAGGCGCCGGCGAGCCCGGAAAGGTCGCCCTTCTTGACGTCGGTGACGATCAACACCTCGGCATTGGCGGCATAGTCGAACGGGCTCTCAGCGTTCGCCAGCAGCGGCTGGGCGGCGAGATGGGTCGCGCCCGAGCGCTGGACGGCGGTTGCCCAATCATCGCCATCGCGCAGGGTGGCGCTGGTCAGCATCACGCCGTGAGCGGGCTGCAACACGGTCAGGGCGAACGGCTTCATCGGGTCGAGGAAGCGGCGGTGGATGCCGACATCGTACTCGCGCGCGTCAGAGCGCTCGACCGCAAGCCAGTCGACGAAATCCGGGTCGGCCGGGCCGCCGAGCCGATTGAGCAGCGCCTCCCAGGCCGCCAGCATATCGGCGCGCCAGCCGAGCGAGAAGCGCGCGCCTTCGATCCGGGCGCGGCCCTGGCCGTCGAGCCAGTCGGGCCCGTCCTCGACCAAGGCCTCGAGCCGCACGCCGAGCTTGATAAGCGGCCGGCGGATTTCGGCGAGGGCGCTCGCCGCCTGCTGCGCGAGCTCGACGAAGTTGCCGTCGAGCTGCGCCGCTTCGGTCTCGATACCGTAGCCCGCCTCCTGCCCACCGCTTTCGTCGCGGGCGTAGGTGATCGCGCGCACCGCCGAGAGCAGCGCTTCGATCGGCCCGGAGGGCATCGAGTCGGCGATCCGTTGCAACCAGCCGTCCTGCGGCAGCGCCTCGGCGGCCGCGCGCGCGGCGGAAATCGCCTTGCCGCCTTCCTCGTCGTAGCTGGCGACGTCCGCAAGGCGCGCGGCGAGACCGCGGCGTCGGCCTTTCGAGCCCCGCTCCGGCCCGGCTATCCAGCGCTTGAGCTCGACCGTTTCCTGTCCGGTGAGCGCCGCGGAGAAGGTGCTGTCGGCGGCGTCGAACACGTGATGGCCCTCGTCGAACACGATCCGGGTCGGCCGCTGCGCATAATCGCGGCCACGCGCGGCGTTGACCATCACCAGCGCGTGGTTGGCAATGACGAGGTCGGCCTGGGCGCTCGCCCGCGCGGCGCGCTCGATGAAGCACTTCCGGTAATGCGGGCACCCGGCATAGACGCATTCCCCGCGCTGG
>DATJHD010000067.1:0-3217 GCA_035494275.1 Croceibacterium sp. | reverse complement strand
TCCGGGCGAGGCGATTGCCGCGCTCGAGGAGTTCGGTCTCATCGGGGGCGATGCCGTGCTCGTCAAAGGCTCGAATTCCGTGGGTCTGGCGCGCGTGGTTGCTCATTTCGCCGCCAGGGAAGGCTGAAGTTCAAGAATGCTCTATTTGTTGGCCCAATGGCTGGATTTCGCGGGGATATTCAACCTCGTCCGCTACCAGACCTTTCGCTCCGGGGCGACGCTGCTGACGGCGCTGGTTCTCGGGCTGATCATCGGGCCGAAATTCATCTCGGTGCTGCGCGTGCGCCAGGGCAAGGGCCAGCCGATCCGCGCCGACGGGCCGCAGACCCACCTCGCCAAAGTCGGCACGCCGACGATGGGCGGTCTGATGATCCTGACCTCGCTGATCATCTCGATGCTGCTGTGGATGGACTTGCGCAGCCCGTTCGTGTGGGCCTGCGTCGCGGTCACCGGCGGGTTCGGCGTGATCGGCTTCCTCGACGATTTCGACAAGGTCACCAAGCGCAGTCACAAGGGCGTTTCGGGCAAGGTGCGGCTGATTTTCGAATTCATCGTCGCCGGGATCGCCTCGTACCTGATCGTCAGCCACGTCAGCACCAATTTGTATGTGCCGTTCTTCTCCGACCGCATCATCCCGCTGGGGCCGCTCTACTACGTCTTCGCCGCGGTCGTGATGGTCGGGGCGGGGAACGCGGTGAACCTGACCGACGGGCTCGACGGACTGGCGACGATGCCGGTGGTAATCGCCGCGGGCACGTTCGCGATCATCAGCTATCTGGTCGGCCGCGCCGACTATTCGCACTACCTCGGCATCCCGCACGTCGCCGGGGCGGGTGAACTGGCGATCATGTGCGCCGGAATCATGGGCGCAGGACTGGCCTTCCTGTGGTTCAACGCGCCGCCCGCGGCGGTGTTCATGGGTGACACCGGCAGCCTCGCGCTCGGCGGGGCGCTTGGCGCCATCGCCGTGGCAAGCCATCACGAGATCGTGCTGCTGATCGTGGGCGGGCTGTTCGTGGTCGAGACCGCGAGCGTGATGATCCAGGTCTACTGGTTCAAGCGAACCGGGCGCCGCGTATTCCGCATGGCGCCGATCCACCACCACTTCGAGCAGCTGGGCTGGTCCGAATCGACCGTCGTCATCCGCTTCTGGATCGTGTCGATCGTGCTCGCTTTGCTCGGGCTCGCCACGCTGAAGCTGCGATGATCCTGTCGCCCGCCTTCGCCGGCAAGCGGTATGCCGTCCTCGGTCTCGCCCGCTCTGGCTTGGCGACGGTCGGCTCGCTCTATGCGAGCGGCGCGCACGTCACCGCCTGGGACCGCCGGCCGGGGCCGCGCGACGAAGTGGCCCCGATCGCGACGATCGCCGATCCGCTGGAGATCGACCTGCGCGGTTACGACGCCGTCGTACTGTCGCCGGGCGTGCCGCTCAACACGCATCCGATCGTCGAGCGCGCGCGCGAGGCGGGGGTGCCGCTGATCGGCGACATCGAGCTGTTCGCGCTCGCCCGGCCGACCCTGCCGCGGCACAAGGTCGTCGGCATTACCGGCACCAACGGCAAGTCGACCACCACCGCGCTCGTTCACCATCTGTGCGAGACAGCGGGCCTGCCCGCACAGATGGGCGGCAACATCGGCTTGCCGATCCTCGGCCAGGAACCGCTCCCGGCGGGCGGCGTCTACGTGCTCGAGCTGTCGAGCTACCAGATCGACCTTACCTGGAGCCTCGATTGCGAGGCCGCGGCTTTGACCAACATCACCCCGGACCACCTCGACCGTTACGCCAGCTTCGAAGCCTACGCGTCCTCCAAGGCGCGCCTGTTCGAGATGCAGGGCAGGGATCGGCTCGCGGTGTTCGGCTGCGAGGACGCGCCGACGCGGGCGTTCTATGCCGAGCTGGCGGTGCGGCGCCTGGCCGGCAGGGTCGCGTGCGCCGACACCGCCGCGCTCGCCGAGCGCCAGCGCGGCTGGATCGGCCTCAAGGGCCCGCACAACCTGCAGAATGCTGCGATCGCCTCGGCCATCGCCGCCGAGCTGGGGATTGGCGCGCAGGCGATCGAACGCGGCCTGGCGAGCTTTCACGGTCTTCCCCACCGGATGGAAGTTCTCGGCACGTTCAACGGGATTACCTTCGTCAACGACAGCAAGGCGACCAATCCGGCTTCGACGGCGCCGGCCCTGTCGGCTTACCCGCCCGATCCCGAGCCGCGCGTCCACTGGATCGTGGGCGGCTTGCCCAAGGGCGACGACCTCGACGAATGCGCGCCCGGATTCCCGAACGTCGCCGCGGCGTACACGATCGGCGAAGCCGGCCCGCGTTTCTCCCAGATCCTGTCGCCCGTGATGCATGTCGAGCGTTGCGAGATGCTGTCCGAAGCGGTCCTGCGCGCGATGGCGGCGGCCAAGCCAGGCGACGTCATCCTGCTCTCGCCGGCTTGCGCCAGCTTCGACCAGTTCAAGGACTACGAAGCGCGCGGCGACGCATTCCGCCAGATTGTCGGCGGCCTCACCGGGATCCCGGCGGCCGAGCACGATTTCGCCGCACGGTCCCCCGCATGACCGCCGCGCGCCCCTACATTCCCCGGCCCGGCGAACGCGCGCCGGTGGCGCCGCGCTTCAAGCAAAGCCGCGCGACCCGGCTGCGGATCTGGTGGCGCGAGATCGACCGCGTGCTGCTGGCCCTGGTGCTCGCCGTGATGGTGCTCGGCTCGATCGCCGTGGCCGCGGCCTCGCCCGCGAGCGCGCGACGGCTTTCGGGCGCGGAAGGCAAGCTCGACGATCTGCACTTCCTGTGGGGTCACCTCGTGTACCAGGCGGTGGGCCTCGCCGCGATGTTCGGCATCTCGCTGGCTCCGCGCGAATGGGCCCGCCGCGGCGGTATCCTGCTGGGTGCCGCGATGTTGCTGTTCCTGCTGCTCGTCCCGTTCGCGGGTGCCGAAGTGAACGGCGCGCGGCGCTGGATCAACCTCGGCATCCGTTTCCAGCCGAGCGAATTCCTCAAGCCCGCCTACGCCATCCTGATGGCCTGGATTCTATCGTGGAGACTGCGCGATCCCGGCCTGCCGGTGATCGGCGCCAGCGCCGGCCTGATGGCGCTCGTCGTCGCGCTGCTGATGGCGCAGCCGGACCTCGGCGACGCGGTGCTGTTCGTCGGCGCCTGGCTCATCGTGGCGATGCTCGCCGGCATGCCGATGAAGCGGATCATGATGGCGGGCGG
>DATJHD010000066.1:0-13587 GCA_035494275.1 Croceibacterium sp. | reverse complement strand
CCGCCACCGCCCAGAACCTCCGCAAGCTCGCCAAGCTCATCCCGATGCCGCAGCCTGCCATCGCATGAGGGGGAGCCTCGCCCTCGCTCGCCCAGTTGCAGCAGAACGTCCGCTCCTGTCAGAAGCTGACTTTTTCAACACAATCGGCCAATGTCGGTCGTTCGCATCAGCTTCGGCTCGTCTGGAAAGCCGTCGTTTTCCAGCAGGTCAGTAAGAGGTGCGGGGTCGTTCATCCACGCAATCGTAATGAGAAGGAGCATTCATTAGCAGCGGTGATCCAACCGAGTACGCACAATAGTAGCGATGAAAGCGAAGCCGGGATCGTCCGACCGCTGGATATTCGAAACAATGGTCGTCCAGCTTTCGCCGTCCTCGTAAGCCATGAAGCGGCTGACGGTGTCGGCGACGAATTCGGGCACGTCCATCCCAGCCCGATCGGCGGCAGCCGCCAGCTGCGAGCCAAGGTGCGGATCGCGCGCGGCGACATCCTGCGGGAAGTCGCTCTGGGCCGACATCGCCAGCTTGATGACCTTCCCGAGCAGCATCACTGCACCAACGGGCTGTCGGCGGCAGCGACGTCGATGCCCTCGATCTTGGCCTGCGCGGCCAGCAGTTGCAGGTATTGCGCGATCGCCGTGCGCCGCGACGACGTGCGCAGGTGGTCTTCTATCCACGGCCTCACCTGCTCGATCGGGAGTTGCTGCGCCGGCGCCCGGCGGTCGAGCCGAAGCACGTGATACCCGTGACGCGACCCCACGCAGGCGATCGATCCGACTTCCATCGTGGCCATCGCGCGCTCGAGCTCCGGATTGGTGTCGCCCTTCCGCACCTGGCCCAAGGCCCCCCCCTGCTCCTTCGAAGAACACGCCGAGAGGGTCTCGGCAAACTCGGCAAAAAGTTCGGGTCGCTCTTGAAGCCGGGCCAGCGCGGCCTCGGCTTTCGCCTGCGCGGCGGGGCGCGCGCCCTCGTCGTCGGCACGAGCCGGGAAGAAAATATGGGCGGCTTCGTACAGCGGGGAGGTCATGAAGCGCAGCGCGTTTCGGCGGTAATAGCGAGCTACTTCTTCGGGCTGCGGATCGGGAGTCGAAACCTCGAGATCGACAAGGTTGGCGATGCGCTCGTCCTCGCTGGCGCCGGCGATCTGCCGCTCCCTTGCCCGCTGGGCGAGCAGCTCGCGGACGACGAGGGCGGTCTCCGCGCTGCGCTCGGCCTCGTCGCGCGAGGGGGCCGGGTGATGCTGAACCTCGCGGGCGACGGCCGCCTCGTCGATGGACACTCCGTTGACGCGAATCATGTCAGGCGGCCTTTCTGCGGCGGACCGGCTCGGGGCGGAGCGCCGGCCGAGCCACGTATGGCGGCAGGTCGGCGTCCTCACGCTCCGCCATCCCCCGCCGCTTGGTGCGCACCACCTGATAGCGACGCGCGAGGTAGCCGAGCGGCGCGCTCCAGACGTGGACCAGGCGGGTGAACGGGAAAATGAGAAGGATGGTGAAGCCAAGGAACATGTGCAGCTTGAAGATCAGCGGCACGTTCGCGATCTGTGCGGCCTCGCCGGGCCGGAAGGTTACGATGCCCTGCACGTAGCTCATGAAGTGGACCATCATCGCCCCGTCGAGGTGGCCGAGCGACAGCGGAATCGTCAGCAGGCCTAGCGAAAGCTGCGCGAGCAGGATCAGCAGCACGCCGATATCGGCCGGGCTCGACGTCCTGCGGATGCGGTTGTCGAAAAGGCGGCGGTGGAGCAGCATCGCGAGGCCGGCGAAGCAGGCGATTCCGCAAATGCCGCCGACGACGATGGCCATCATCTGCTTGAAGCCGTGGCTGATGCCGAGGAACTCGAACACCGCCACCGGGGTCAGCAAGCCGACGCCATGGCCGAGCAGGATACCGATGATCCCCACATGGAACAGGATCGAACCCCAGACGAGCTGCCGGCGGCGCAGGAACTGGCTCGACTTGGAGCGCCAGCCGTACTGATCGGTGTCGAACCGCACCAGGCTGCCAATGAGGAACACCGACAGCGCGATGTAGGGATAGACCGCGAAAGCGGCGGTATGGATGAAACCCTGCATGATCAGGCTCCCGCTCCCGTAAGCTCGGCAACGCGCTGGCGAGTATTCCTTCCCGCGTAAGCGCAGTCCTTCAGCGCCGAGCCGGCGGCAAAATCGATCGGCTCCTCGGCCCATTGGGCGTCGAGCTCGGCAAGGTTCTTTGGATCCTCCGGTTCCGCGGCGAGGATCGCTTCGACTTCCCCTCTGTCGGCATCGCGCCGTGCCAGCGTGACAAGCGCCGTCAGCAGCGCCGCGTATTCGCACTCGCGCTCCTCGAGACGAATGCGAAGGGCTTCGATGATCTCCACCGCGTCGGCGAGGTATCGCCGCGCGTGGACTTCAGGAATGATGCTGAGGAATTCGAGGAACAGCGGCAGGTAATCGGGCATTTCCGCCGCCGCCAGCTCGAACCCGTTCATCCGGTATGTCAGCGCAAGATTGACCATCGCCTGGCCACGGTCGCGGCTTTCCCCATGGTTGTGCTCGTAAAGGTGCAGCGCGAGCCGCTTGGAGCGGTCGAACAGATTGATCCACCGCTCCTGCAGGTCGAGCAGATCGCCCTGCCCCAGCTTCCCGATCAGGCCGCGGACGCCTTTGAGTTGGCCTTCGTTGAGCGCGGCCTCCTCGCCCAGGGCGGCGTCGATTTCTGCCAGAGATGCGAGCATATCCGCCGTGGGATAATCGAGCAGCGCGCCGATCGCCTTGAAGGAGATCATGCGACCCTCCGCTGCTTGCCCGGCACCGGCACGTGGCCGGCCTTCTTCGGGCTGCCGAACAGGCTCGGCTCGGTGCGCCCGCCGCCGCTGCAGCCATTGCCGAAGCTGAAGCCGCAGCCGCCGCGGATCTCGTAGGCGTTCTCGCTGACCTCCCGGTGCGAGGTCGGTATCACGAAGCGGTCCTCGTAGTCGGCAAGCGCGAGATACCGGTACATCTCGTCCACCTCATGCTGGCTCAGCCCTGCCTGCTCGAGGACGTCCTCGTTGACGCGGCCTTCCACCTCGCGGTCGCGCATGTGGATGCGCATGGCGAACATCTTGCGCAGCGCCTCCACGACCGGCTCCTCCTTGCCGGCGGTGAGCAGGTTGGCGAGGTACTTCACGGGCACCCGCAGGCTGGCCACGTCGGGAATGTCGCCGTCGAAGCCGATGTGCCCCTTCTGGGCGACGTTCTGGATCGGCGACAGCGGCGGCACGTACCAGACCATCGGCAGCGTGCGGTATTCGGGGTGGAGCGGGAAGGCGATCTTCCACTCCATCGCCATCTTCCAGACCGGCGAGAGCTTCGCGGCCTCGAGCCAGTTGTCGGCAATGCCGTCGAGCTTCGCCTGGGCGATCACTTCGGGATCGTTAGGGTTGAGGAAGATCTCGAGCTGCTTCTCGTAAAGGTCCTGTTCGTCCTCGGTCGAGGCGACTTCCTCGATCCTGTCGGCGTCGTAGAGGATCACGCCGAGGTAGCGGATGCGGCCGACACAAGTCTCGGCGCAGACGGTCGGCTGCCCACTCTCGATGCGAGGGTAGCAGAAGATGCACTTTTCCGCCTTCCCGCTTTTCCAGTTGTAGTAGATCTTCTTGTACGGGCAGCCGGAGATGCACATCCGCCAGCCGCGGCACTTGTCCTGGTCGATCAGGACGATGCCGTCCTCCTCGCGCTTGTAGATCGATCCGGACGGGCAGGCCGCGACGCAGGTCGGGTTGAGGCAGTGCTCGCACAGCCGCGGCAGGTAGAACATGAAGGTCTTCTCGAACTGGCCGTAGACCTCCTTTTCGATCTCCGCGAAGTTCGAATCCTTGGACCGCTTGGAGAACTCGCCGCCGAGGATTTCCTCCCAGTTCGGCCCCCACTGGATCTTCTCCATCCGCGCGCCGGTAATCAGCGAGCGCGGCCGCGCCGTCGGGAAGGTCTTCATCTCCGGCGCCGACTGCAGGTGGTCGTAGTCGAAGGTGAACGGCTCGTAATAGTCGTCGATCTCCGGCAGGTCGGGGTTGGCGAAGATGTTCGCCAAGACCCGCCAGCGCGCGCCGATGCGCGGTTCGATCTTGCCGTCGTCCTTGCGCCGCCAGCCGCCGTTCCACTTCTTCTGGTTTTCCCATTCCTTCGGGAAACCGATGCCCGGCTTGGTCTCGACGTTGTTGAACCAGGCGTATTCCACACCTTCGCGACTGGTCCACACGTTCTTGCACGTCACCGAGCAGGTGTGACACCCGATGCACTTGTCGAGGTTGAGGACCATCGCGACCTGGGCACGAACTTTCATTCCAACAAACTCCTCAGGCCGCGGCCGGCGATGCCGGCGCGTCCATCCAATCGACCTTGTTCATCTTGCGCAGCACCACGAACTCGTCGCGGTTCGAGCCGACGGTGCCGTAGTAGTTGAAGCCGTACGACTGCTGCGCGTAGCCGCCGATCATGTGCGTCGGCTTCGTGATCGTGCGGGTCACGCTGTTATGGATGCCGCCGCGCATGCCGGTGATCTCCGAGCCCGGCACGTTCACGATCTTCTCCTGCGCGTGGTACATCATGCACATGCCGCTCGGCACGCGCTGGCTGACCACCGCACGGGCGGACAGGGCGCCGTTGGCGTTGAACGCCTCGATCCAGTCGTTGTCCTCGATCCCGGCGCGCTTGGCGTCCTCCTCGCTGATCCACACCACCGGGCCGCCGCGGTTGAGCGTCAGCATCAGCAGGTTGTCGGAGTAGGTCGAGTGGATGCCCCACTTCTGGTGCGGGGTGATGAAGTTCAGCACCAGCTCGCCGTTGCCGTTGCCGCGCTTGTTCAGCACCGGCTCGATCACCTTGGTGTCGATCGGCGGCTTATAGGTGGTGAAACCCTCGCCGAACGCGCGCATCCACGGGTGGTCCTGATAGAGCTGCTGGCGGCCGGTCAGCGTGCGCCAGGGGATCAGCTCGTGCACGTTCGTCCAGCCGGCGTTGTAGCTGACCGTCTCGCTCTCGATGCCGGACCACGTGGGCGAGGAGATGATCTTGCGCGGCTGCGCCTGCACGTCGCGGAAGCGGATCTTCTCGTCTTCGCGGGTCTCCGCGAGGTGGGCATGCTCGCGGCCGGTGAACTCGCTCAGCGCCTCCCACGCTTTTACCGCGACCTCGCCGTTCGTCTCGGGCGCCAGGCTGAGGATCACCTCGCAGGCGTCGATGTCGGTGTCGATCCGCGGCTGCCCGTCCTCGTTGCAGCCGTTGAGCCGGCCGAGGAAATCGACCTCGTGGTCGGTGTTCCATGAAATGCCCTTGCCGCCGTTCCCGAGCGACTTGAGCAGCGGGCCGACCGAGGTGAAGCGCTTGAAAGTCTCGGGATAATTGCGCTCGACGGTGACGACCGCGGGCATGGTCTTGCCGGGCAGCGGGTCGCACTCGCCCTTCTTCCAGTCCTTCACGTCCAGCGGTTGGCCGAGCTCGGCCGGGCTGTCGTGCTGCAGCGGCAGCAGGACGACGTCGGTCTCCACGCCGAGATGCCCCTCGCATACTTCGGAGAAGCTCTTGGCGATGCCCTTGAAGATGTCCCAATCGCTGCGCGCGCCCCACGCGGGATCCACCGCCCGCGAGAGGGGGTGGATGAACGGGTGCATGTCGGAGGTGTTGAGGTCGTTCTTCTCGTACCACGTGGCGGTGGGAAGGACGATGTCGGCATAGACGCAGGTGGTCGACATACGGAAGTCGATCGCCACCAGCAGGTCGAGCTTTCCTTCGGGGCCTTCCTCGCGAAATACGACCTCCTCGGGCCGCAGCCCGCCCTCCTCGCCCAGGTCCTTGCCCTGCAGGCCGTTCTGCGTGCCGAGCAGGTGCTTGAGGAAATACTCGTGCCCCTTGCCCGACGAGCCGAGCAGGTTGGAGCGCCAGACGAACAGGTTGCGCGGGAAGTTCTTCGGGTTGTCCGGGTCCTCGCAGCTCATCTTGAGCGTGCCGGCCTTCAGATCGCGGGCGACCTTGGTCCCCGCTGCCTCGCCCCACAGGGCGCGGCCGATGTCGAGCGGATTGGTCTCGAGCTGCGGCGCCGACGGCAGCCAGCCCATCCGCTCGGCCCGGACGTTGAAGTCGATCAGCGTGCCCGATACGTCGACGTCGCTGGTCGGCGAGGCGATCTCGCTCGTCGCCAGCTTCTCGTACCGCCACTGGTCGGAGTGGGCATACCAGAAGCTGGTGCCGTTCATGTGCCGCGGCGGGCGATGCCAGTCGAGCGCGAACGCGAGCGGCGTCCAGCCGGTCTGAGGACGCAGCTTCTCCTGTCCGACATAGTGCGACCAGCCGCCGCCCGACTGGCCGACGCAGCCGCAGAACACCAGAAGGTTGATGATCCCCCGGTAGATCATGTCCATGTGGTACCAGTGGTTCACACCGGCCCCGAGGATGATCATCGACTTGCCGTTCGTCTTCTCGGCGTTGCTGGCGAACTCCCGCGCGGTGGCGATGATCTGATCGCGGGGAACGCCGCTGACCTTCTCGGCCCACGCGGGCGTGTACGGCGTGTCGTCGTCGTACGACTGTGCCGCCAGGTCACCGAGCCCGCGATCGACGCCGTAATGGGCGACAAGAAGGTCGTGGACGGTCGCCACCAGGGTCTCGCCGTCCTTCAGGTTCAGCTTCCTGACCGGGACGTTACGCCGCAGGACGTCGTCGTGGGCAGTGGTGGTGAAGTACGGGCTTTGCGGGCCCGAGCCGAAGTAAGGGAAATCGACCTCGGCCATCCCGTCGCGAGTGTCAGCGAGGCTTAGCGCCAGCTTGACCTCATCCCCCGCGCCCTCACGCTCCTCGAGGTTCCACTTGCCTTTCTCGCCCCAGCGGAAGCCGATCGAACCGAGCGGCGTAACCGGCATTCCCGTCGCCTCGTCGTAAGCGACCGTCTTCCATTCCGGATTGTTGCCTTCCTGGAGGGAATTGTCGAAGTCCGACGCGCGGACGAAGCGTTCGGGAACGTAGCCATCGCCGCGTTTCACCAGGCGGACCAGCATCGGCATGTCGGAATACTTGCGGCAGTAGTCGCGGAAATACTCCGCCTGCCGGTCGACGTGGAATTCCTTCAGGATCACGTGGCCCATCGCCATGGCCAGCGCGCTGTCGGTGCCCTGCTTCGGGGCCATCCACAGGTCGGCGAACTTTGATGCTTCCGAATAGTCCGGGCAGACCACCACCGACTTCGCGCCCTTGTAGCGCACCTCTGTGTAGAAATGCGCGTCGGGCGTCCGCGTCTGAGGCACGTTGGAGCCCCACAGCATCAGGAAAGTCGAGTTGTACCAGTCGGCCGATTCCGGGACGTCGGTCTGCTCGCCCCAGGTCTGCGGCGAGCTTGCCGGCAGGTCGCAATACCAGTCGTAGAAGCTGAGGCAGACGCCGCCGATCAGCGACAGGTAGCGGGCGCCGGCCGCATAGCTGACCATCGACATCGCCGGGATCGGCGAGAAGCCGGCGATGCGGTCGGGGCCGTAAGCCTTCGCCGTGTAGACGTTGGCGGCGGCGATGATCTCGTTCGCCTCATCCCAGGTGACGCGCACGAAGCCGCCGAGCCCGCGCGCCTCCTTGTACTGCTGCGCGTACTCCGGCGTCTCGACGATCGTCTTCCACGCCTCGACCGGATCCGGAAACTCGGCGCGGACCGTCCGCCACAGCTTGACCAGCTTCTTGCGCACCATCGGGTGCTTGGTGCGGTTGGCGCTGTAGAGATACCAGCTGTAGCTCGCCCCGCGGGCGCATCCGCGCGGCTCGTGGTTGGGCAGCCCCGGGCGGGTGCGCGGATAATCGGTCTGCTGCGTTTCCCAGGTGACGATCCCGTCCTTGACGTAGATCTTCCACGAGCAACTGCCGGTGCAGTTCACCCCGTGGGTGGAGCGCACGATCTTGTCGTGGCTCCACCGGCCGCGATAGCCGTCCTCCCAGCTCCGGTCCTCGTTGGTGACGACGCCGTGCCCGTTGGAGAAAGTGCCGACGTTCTTGCGGAAGAAGGTCAGCCGGTCGAGAAAATGGCTCATCGAAACCTCAAAAGATTCGGATGCTTACGACGGTCTGCCTGCGGGATGCGGCCGTTGCGCTCATTGATCCGGGTCACAAATGGCAAATGACGGCGCCGGCTAACTTCCGACATACGTGATTTCCGCAGTGGGGCCTGGCCCCTATTCCGCGGGCAGCGCAGCGGGGACGCGGCTGGTGCTTGTCCGCCGGCGCCGTTGCTTCGCCGGCCGCGGAGGAGCCTTCTCCCCGAGCCCCTGCAACTCGGGAAGTTGCGGCAGCTGCCTGATCCCGGGCATCTCACGCCGCTCCATTCTGCGAATGGCCAGGTGCATCCACAGCATCGCGGTGGCGACGAGCGCGAACATCAGCATGAAGCAGCTCGTCCACACGCCTGTCAGGTCCGCCATCGCGCCGAACGCGATGGGGAGCACGAAACCGCCCAAGCCGCCGGTCATGCCGACAAGTCCGCCGACCGACCCCACGTTGTCGGGATAGTAGACAGGGATGTGCTTGTAGACCGCCGCCATGCCCAAGCTCATGAAGAAGCCGAGCACGAAGGTGAGGCTTGCGAACGGAACCACCCCCATCGCCAGCGTGAACTCGATCGGTCCGTCGATGCCCTGCACGATATAGCGGGTGGTCGGATAGCTCAGCAGGAAGGTCGCGGCGACGGAAACGCCGAAGGTCCAGTACATAATTACGCGGGCGCCGAACTTGTCCGACAGAAAGCCGCCGAGCGCCCGGAACACGCTGCCGGGAAGAGAAAAGGCGGTGGCCAGGAAGCCGGCCGTCGCCACCGACAGGCCGTAAGCCCCGATGTAGTACCGGGGAAGCCACAGCGCGAGCGCCACAAAGGCGCCGAAGACGAAAAAGTAGTAGATCGAAAAACGCCAGACCTGCAGCCGCCTGAGGGGCTCCAGCTGGCTGGCGAGCGAGACGCGCGTCGCGCTTCCACGATGCTGGCTGGCGGAGAGCGGATCGTCGCGGGTGGAGAGGTAGAACGCGACTGCGACCGCGGCGAGGCCCGCGGCCCAGACCCGAGCGAGCGTGACCCAGCCGAGCGAGACCATCAGGAACGACGAAAAGTTCGTGATCGCCGAGCCGAAGGTGCCCATGCCGAAGATGCCGAGTGCGGTTCCGGTGCGCTCGCGTGGATACCACCGCGCCACGTAGGCAACGCCGGCGGCGAAGCTGCCCCCGGCCACGCCCATGACAAGGGCGGCGGCGAGGAATTCGAGATAGGTTTCCGCGTACGACAGCACGAAGCCTGCAGCGGCAGCCAGCAGCATGACGATCGCCATCACCCGGCGGCCGCCGAACCGGTCCGCCATGATGCCGATGAACAGACGGGATATCGAGCCCGACAGGATCGGCGTCCCGACCAGCAGGCCGAGTGCGGTGTCGGACAGGCTCAGGTCCTTCTGCACCTCGATGCCGATGATCGAAAAGATGGTCCACAGCGCGAAAGAGGCCACGAACCCGATCGTGCTCGCCGAGAGCGCCCACCGGCGCTGTCCTTCGGTAACCCAGGTCTGCTCGGGCATTGCGATCTCTCCGGAACAATTCGCCTCTCGGCTGCCTTCGTTCAGCAGCGACCGGGAGGCTGATCATTGATTTCGATCACCGTCTCGATCAGGAAATGTACGAACGGCAGGAGCAGGCGAATGAGCGACGCGAGCGATATGACCGATGCGCCCGAGGTGAATCTTCCCGGGACCGCCTCCCGCGTCGCAAAGGACAAGCCGGAGCTCTGGCGCGCCTTCCAGGCCTTGGGTGAGGCCACCGGAGCAGCAGGGCCACTCACCGAGCGCGAGCAGCGGCTGATCCACGTCGCCCTCGCGATCGGCGCCGATAGCGAGGGCGCGACCCATTCCCATTCCCGCCGCGGAACCGCCGAGGGGCTCTCGGCCGAGGAACTCGAGCATGTCGCCTATCTCGCCATCACTACGCTGGGCTGGCCGCAGGCGATGCGCGGGCTCAGCTGGGTGCGCGACGTGACGCGCGACTGACCAGCCTCACCCGCACTTCGAATAGGCGCACTCGAGGCAATTGCAGCAACCCTCCACCTTCACGAGCGCGCACGCGCCGCATTGGGGGCATTGCGGCAACGGTCTTTCGCCGGCTTGCAGGGCGGCTGCCGCCGCCTCGCCGGGCTCGGCCACCTGGGCGCCGATGTGCCGCTCCACGATCCCGCCTATCGCCGCCAGAAGCGAGGGGACGTAGCGCCCGCCCATCCACGCGCCACCGCGCGGATCGAACACCGCCTTCAGCTCCTCGGCGACGAAGGCGACGTCGGCGCTCCGCCGGAACACCGCCGAAACCATGCGGGTGAGACCCAGCGTCCAGGCGTAGTGCTCCATGTTCTTCGAATTGATGAACATTTCGAAGGGGCGCCGCACGCCGTCCTGCTCTACGTCGTTGATCGTCACGTAGACCGCGTGCGGGCTCTCCGGCCACTTCAGCTTGTAAGTGGTCCCGTGCAACTGGTCCTCGCGTGGGGCAAGCGGCTCTTCCGGCTTCGACGCCGCGGCCTTTTCGACGCTCAGGACCGACCCGGTCACCGCGTTCGGCCGGTACGTCGTCAGGCCCTTGCAGCCGAGGCCATAGGCCTCGACGTAGATGTCCGCGAAGTCCTCGAACGCGATGTCCTCCGGGCAATTGACCGTCTTTGAGATCGAGCTGTCGATCAGCTCCTGCGCGGCAGCCTGCATCGCCAGGTGCTCGGCCGGCGTAAGCGTCTGGGCGCTGACGAACAGTTGCGGCGGCGGGGGCGCCTCCCCCTTCAGCCCGCGCCACACCCGCATCGCGTAATCTTCGACCTTCTCCTCGCGCGTCGACCCGTCGGCCTGGCGGATCTTGCGCATGTAGGAATAGGCGAAGACTGGCTCGATTCCCGACGAGACGTTGCCCGCCAGGAGCGAAGTCGTGCCCGTCGGCGCAATGGACGTGAGGCAGCCGTTCCGCAGGCCGTGCTCGGCGATGAGGGCCCGTGTTTCATCGTCGAGCGAGGCGAGATTTGGGCGATCGAACATGCTGGCATCGTAGGCGGGGCAGCGGCCCTTCTCGGCGGCGAGACGCGCCGACGCCCGATAGGCCTCGCGCTTGATCGTCCCGAGCCATTGCTGCGTGAGGGCGACCGCTTCGCAGCTGCCGTAAGCCACGCCGCAAAACAGCAGCGCGTCCGCCAGCCCGGTGATGCCGAGGCCGATCCTGCGCTTCGCCCTGGCCTCGGCCTCCTGCTCCTCCAGCGGGTAGCGCGAGATGTCGATCACGTTGTCGAGCAGGCGCACGGCGGTGGCCGTCAAGTCGCTCAGCTGCTCGTCGTCGATAGACGCGCCGCTGTCGAAGGGACGGTCCACGAGGCGGGCGAGGTTGATCGAGCCCAGCAGGCAGGCGCCGTATGGTGGCAGCATCTGTTCGCCGCACGGATTGCTGGCGCTGATCGCTTCGCAATGCGCCAGATTGTTCGCCGCATTCACCCGGTCGACGAAGATTACGCCCGGCTCGGCGACTTCGTAGGTCGCCCGCATCAGCCTTTCCCACAGTTCGCGCGCACGCACGACGCGGAACACTTGTTCGCCGAAGACGAGCGGCCACTCCGCATCTGCGGCGAGTGCGGCCATGAACGCGTCGGTGACAAGGACGGAGAGATTGAAGTTGCGGAACCGCGCCGGATCGCGCTTGGCGTCGATGAAGGCTTCGATGTCGGGATGATCGATCCGAAGGCAGCCCATCATCGCGCCGCGCCGCTGGCCGGCCGACTGAACGGTCCGGCACATCGAATCCCAGCAGTCCATGAAGGTCAGCGGGCCGGAGGCTTCCGCCGCAACCCGGCGCACCAGACTTCCGCGCGGGCGGATGGTGGAAAAGTCCATGCCGACTCCCCCGCCCTGCTGCATTGTCAGGGCCGCCTCCCTCAGGTGCTCGAAGATGCCGTCGAGGCTGTCGGGTATCGCGCCCATCACGAAGCAGTTGAACAGGGTCACGGCGCGATCGGTGCCGGCGCCGGCCAGGACGCGCCCTGCCGGAATGAACCGGAAGCTCTCGATTGCCTCGCGGAACCGCTCTTCCCACACCGGGCGCGAGGGGGGCGCTTCCGCTGCCGCCACGGCCGTTGCCACCCGCATCGCGGTGGCGGCGAAGGTGTCGTCCTCGCGTCCGGCCGGGCCTCGAAACCGGTACTTGGCGGTCCAGATCTCCTCGGACAGTGTCACGTCGAAATACATGCGCCCCTCCAACATCTTGTGTAGGTTGACCATGCCACATCACAACATCTGGCAAATTGATCCAGCGCATGGCGAATGGGGAAGATCGCGATCGCGGCCGCGGAACGAAATTCGGCGCCCCTGCCGCACCCCCTTGCTCTTTTTGACTGAAATCATGGCGACCGCTGTTGCCGCAGCCCATTCCGCGAGCGGAGGCGTCGAACCATGCCTACTGCCCTCGCCGCGCCGACGGCCCGACCTGACGACCGATCGCCGCCCCGCGCCATTGTCCTGTCCGCGGCCGAGATGCTGTTTCCCGGCTACTTCGCGCTGGTGATGGCGACAGCCGCGGTATCGATCGCCAGCTTTCTGCTGGGCCACTCATCCATCGCAACGGCGCTGCTGTGGCTGAACTGGTTGTTCTACCTTTCGCTGGTGGCGCTCACCTTTGTCCGCATCGTCGCGTTCCCGCGGCGGATCGTGGCGGACCTCTTCGACCACCAGCGCGCGCCCGGGTTCTTCACCCTTGTGGCGGGCACGTGCATGCTCGCGACCCAGACGATCCTGGTGGCGCACGGGCAAGCGATCGGCCGCCTGCTATGGTGGCTTGGCTTCGGCCTGTGGTTCCTCATCATGTACGCGTTCTTCACGGCAGTGACGGTGCGCCAACGCAAACCCACGCTCGCCGCCGGAATAAACGGCGCGTGGCTGATTGCCGGCGTGGCGACGCAATCGATCGTCGTTTCCCGCGCAGCGCTGGATGGGTTGTCGGCCCCGGCGCCGGCGATTCAGTTCCTTTGCCTGACCATGTTCATGATTGGGAGCATGCTTTACCTCGCGATCATTCCGCTGATCTTCTACCGCTTCACATTCGTGCGGCTCGCTTCGCGGGACTTCTCCCCACCCTACTGGATCAACATGGGCGCGGTGGCGATCACCACTCTTGCGGGATCGTCCTTGATCATGCGGGTCGGCCACTGGCCGGTACTGGACTCGGTGGCGGCGTTCCTTCCCGGATTCACCCTGTTCTTCTGGGCAGCGTCAACGTGGTGGATTCCGCTGCTCTTCGCGCTGATGATATGGCGCTATGTCATCCGCAAGGAGATGCCCGCTTACGAGCCGGCGCTGTGGGGCATGGTCTTTCCGCTCGGGATGTACACCACCGCGACGTTCCAGCTGGCGCGCGCCACGGGGTTCGACTTTCTGGCCGGTATCTCGGACTTATTCCTCTTTGTTGCACTGGGTGCGTGGGCAATCGCCTTCATCGGGTTCGCCTTCAACCTTTGGAAGTGCATCAGCGCTCAGCGATGCGAGAAGGCCACTTTGCCGGCATTCTGAGATCCATCGAGCGGCGGCAATTCGGGCGGAGAGTCTGC
>DATJHD010000065.1:0-2582 GCA_035494275.1 Croceibacterium sp. | reverse complement strand
TTGAACGTCGTGTGCGGGATCGACACTTCCTTGACCAGGGCCGGGATCGGAACCGATTTCGGCGCATCCGCGGCGAACGCCGGAGTGGTGAGCATCGTCGCGGCGGCGAGCAAGGCGAAACGGCGGGCGAAGCGCATCGGCTTTTAAAACTCCGGCTAATCCAATCGGCTGAAACTTAACGACCCACCGGACAAGCGCAACGCCTCACCGGGAACCTTGCAGCGGCAACCGCCATCTAATCGGCCGTCGCGTCCACTCGGGCGCTTTGTCGCAGGGGAGAATTCCATGAAATTCGCACTCATCGCACCGCTCGCGATCGCCGTCGCCGTTCCCGCCGCGGCCGCCGGCCCGACCGATCCGCAGATCGCGCACATCGCCTACACCGCCGGCGTGATTGACGTCGCTGCGGGCAAGCAGGCGCTCGCCAAATCGCACAACAAGACGGTCCGCGCCTTCGCCGAGGAGATGGTGCGCGACCACACCGCCGTGAACGACAAGGCGCTCGCGCTGGTGAAGAAGCTCAAGGTGACTCCGCAGGACAACCCGACCAGCCAGGCCCTCAACAAGGGCGCGAAGGCCGAGCTCGACAAGCTCGCCAAGCTCAACGGCGCCGCGTTCGACCGCGCCTACATCGCCAACGAAGTCGCCTATCACAAGACCGTCAACGGCGCGCTCGCGAAGACGCTGATCCCGAACGCGCACAACGCCGAGCTGAAGTCGCTGCTCGAAACCGGCCTGACGCTGTTCAAGGAGCACCAGGCCCACGCCGAGCAAATCGCGAAGACAGTGAAGTAAGCGTGCGCTTGCGCCGAACGCCCCTGTACGTAGCAAGCGCCGGGGTCCTGCTGCTGGCCGCGTGGCCGGCAGCAGCGGCTCCTCACACCTACACCTTCGTGATGGACAAGCTGAAGTTCGGCGCCGTCCCGACCGGGCTGCACAAGGGCGACACGCTCGTCTTCATCAACAAGGACATGTTCAAGCATTCGGCGACCGCGACGGACGGGCACAGCTTCGACGTCGACCTGGCCCCGGGCTCGGCCAAGAAGATGGTGCTGACGAAAACCGGCACATTCCCGTTCATTTGCCGCTATCATCCGAACATGCGCGGCGTGCTCGTCATTAAGTGAAGAAGTCCATGGCAGCCAGGACCAAAACTAAACTCGATTATGGCTCGCTCGGCGACCTCGAGATCGCGCAGCTCTGCGCGGCGCGCGATCCCGAAGCGATCCGCCACGTCCTCACCCTCAACAACCAGCGGTTGTTCCGCGCCGCGTGGAGCATCCTCAAGAACCGCGCGGAAGCTGAGGAAGCGGTCCAGGCCGCCTATCTTTCGGCCTTCGCCAAGATCGGCGCGTTCGAAGGCCGCTCGGCGCTGTCGACCTGGCTCACGCGGATCGTCGTCAACGAGGCGCTCGGGCGCAGCCGCTCGGAGAAGCGGCGCCGCGCCCAGCTCGAACAGGAGGGCGTCGCAGTGCTCGATGCGTATCGCGAAACACTGATGCGCGGGTCGGAGCCGGACGCGCCCGACGTGACGCTCGCCCGCGATCAGATCCGCCGGCTGCTCGAGAAGGCGGTCGGCGACCTTCCGGAAATCTTCCGCACCGTCTTCGTGCTGCGCGAGGTCGAAGGCCTCAGCAGCGAAGAGACCGCCTCCGTCCTCGATATCCCGGTCGCGACGGTGAAGACTCGCCTGCTCCGTGCGCGCCGGCGCCTTCAGCAAAGCCTGCAGCCCGAGCTCGGGTCGGTCCTCACCGGCACCTTCCCCTTCGCGGGAGCCGACTGCGCCGCGCTGACGCGCCGGGTGATGGAGCGGCTCGGACTCTAGTCACAGATCAATTCTTGGAAGTTCCGAGTCGCCGTCTTTCAGCGGTCACGCAAAGGGCATAGGCCCGCGCCGTCGTCCCGAGCGAGTCTCGACGGACCGAGTATCAGCCCGCCCCTCTCGATCGAGACGTCGGCACCGGCCCCGCCGGCCGGACTCGCGAGCAGCGGAAGGGCAAACCCCAATGCCATTCTTCACCACCAAAGACGGCACCAACATCTTCTACAAGGACTGGGGCCCAAGAAGCGCCCAGCCGATCGTCTTCCATCACGGCTGGCCATTGAGCGCGGACGACTGGGACAACCAGCTGATGTTCTTTTCGGGGCACGGCTTCCGCGTCATCGCCCACGATCGCCGCGGCCACGGGCGCTCCAGCCAGACCGACGGCGGCAACGACATGGACACCTATGCCGACGACGTGAAGCAGCTGGTCAGCCATCTCGATCTCAACAGCGCCATCCACGTCGGCCATTCGACCGGCGGCGGCGAGGTCGCCCATTATGTCGCCCGCGCCGACCCCGGACGCGTCGCCAAGGCGGTGCTGCTCGATGCCGTCCCGCCGGTGATGGTCAAGAAGGACTCGAACCCGGGCGGCACTCCTATCGAGGTGTTCGACCAATATCGCGCCGCGCTCGCGGCGAACCGCGCCCAGCTCTATCTCGATATTCCGACGGGCCCGTTCTACGGCTTCAACCGTCCGAACGCGAAAGTCTCGGAAGGCCTGATCCGCAACTGGTGGCGGCAGGGCATGATGGGCAGC
>DATJHD010000064.1:0-2921 GCA_035494275.1 Croceibacterium sp. | reverse complement strand
CCCCGCCCGTTGAAGTCGAGGTCGTACACGTTGTCGACGTTCTGGATGTACATCGCCAGCCGCTCGAGGCCGTAGGTCAGCTCGCCCGCCACGGGCTTGCAGTCGAAGCCGCCCATCTGCTGGAAATAGGTGTACTGGGTGATCTCCATCCCGTCGCACCACACTTCCCAGCCCAGGCCCCAGGCGCCGAGCGTCGGGCTTTCCCAATCATCCTCGACGAAACGCAGGTCGTGCTTCAGCGGGTCGATGCCGATGACCTCGAGGCTCTTGAGGTAAAGGTCCTGCAGGTCGGGCGGGCTCGGCTTCAATATCACCTGGTACTGGTAATAGTGCTGCAGCCGGTTGGGGTTCTCGCCGTAGCGGCCGTCGGTCGGGCGGCGGCTCGGCTGGACGAACGCGGCGTTCCACGGCTCCGGGCCGAGGGCGCGAAGGGTGGTCGCGGTGTGAAACGTGCCCGCGCCCATGCGCATGTCGTAGGGCTGCAGGATCAGGCAGCCCTGCGCGCTCCAGTATTCGTGGAGCGCGAGGATCATGTCCTGGAAGCTCTTGGCGGCCGGAGCGGTCATGGCGCGGCGCTTTGCAGCACGGCCCCGAGAGCGTCAATGCCGCGCTGCGGGACGATGGGCGCGCGCCGCGCGATTGATGCAACACGCGACAAAATTCCGCGCGCGGTCCGCCGCAAACCCCTACACGCGAGCGGCGAAGCGCCCTAGATAGGCGATGGGCTGAACAGGGTTTCGCGCTTCATGTCGATCTTTCGCCGGTTCGTCGCTCCGTTGCTCGCGCTGGCGCTGCCCGCCTGCGCTCCCATCGACGCGCCGCCGGCGAACGCGGCGGAGGCCTACCACGGGCCGGCGATCTGGGAAGTCGCCGACAAGGACACGACGATCTACCTGTTCGGCACCGTCCACGCGCTGCCGAAGGATACCGCGTGGTTTTCTGGGCCGGTCGAGCGCGCCTACCAGCAGTCCAACGAACTGGTGACCGAGATTCCGCTCGGCGACGCAAGCGGCGAAGCCACGCAGATCGCCAGTCGCGCGCTGTTGCCGCAGGGCCAGTCGCTGCGCGACATGATGACCCCGGAGGACCGCAAGCAGTTCGAAGCGGCGCTGGTCTCGCTCGGTCTTCCGATCGAGGCGATGGACCGCTTCCAGCCGTGGTACGCCGCGCTCACGCTGTCGCTGCTGCCGGTCACGCAGGCCGGGTACGACCCGCAATCGGGCGCCGAGACGGCGCTGAACGCACGGTCCGACGACAAGTCGAAGGCGGCGCTCGAAACCGTGGACCAGCAGATCGAGCTGTTCGAGGGCTTGCCGCAGAAGACCCAGCTCCAGTTCCTCGACCAGACGGTCGAGTCCGTCTCCACGGCGACGACGACGCTCGATGCGATGGTTGCGAGGTGGATGATGGGCGATCCCGACGGGCTCGCGATGCTGCTCAACCAGGATCTCACCGACAAGATGCTGCATAAGCGCCTGCTGACCGACCGCAACGCCCGCTGGGCGCAATGGATCGACGGGCGGCTGAAGCAGCCGGGAACGGTGTTCATCGCCGTCGGCGCGGGCCACCTCGCCGGCAAGGACAGCGTGCAGCGGCAATTGAGGAAGCTCGGCATCAAGGCCCGCCGCGTCTGGCAATGAGGATCGGCGCGGCGCTGGTCGCGGGCGCGCTGCTCGCGCTGGCGGCGTGCGGGCGCGCGGAACACGCCTGGCCGCCGCCCTCTCCGGCGCTGTGGGAAGTCAGCGGGCCGGCAGGCCGGCAGGCGTGGTTGTTCGGAACGGTCCATGCGCTGCCGAAGGGCATGAACTGGCGCACCGGCAAGGTGGACGAAGCGCTCGCGCGGTCAAGTGTGCTGGTTGTCGAAATCGCCGACTTGAACGATACCGAAGCGGCGAGGTCGGCGTTCTATCGCCTGTCGAGCACGCCGCGACAGCCGCCGCTGACCGAGCGGGTGCCGCCCGCGGCACGCACGGCGGTCCTTGCCTTGCTCAAGCGAGCCGGCGTGGGGGACGAGTCCTTCCCCGAGACCGAGACGTGGGGCGCGGCGATGATCCTCACCAACCGGGTGAGCCGGGCCGATCCGGCCAACGGCGTCGACGGGGCGCTGATCGCCGGCGCCAGGCGGGTCGAGGGGCTGGAGACGTTCGCCGAGCAGTACGGCGTGTTCGACCGGCTGCCGCAGCCCGAGCAGGCCGACCTGCTCGTGGCGACGGCCCGCGATGCGGCAACAGATGTCGAGGACAGGGAAGCGATCGCGTGGCTGACCGGCGACATCGCGACGCTGGAACGCGCGGCGGCGAGCGGCGTGCTCGCCGATCCCGAGCTGCGCGAGGCGCTGCAACTCGCCCGCAACCGGGCCTGGGACAAGCGCATCGAGCGCTTGCTGGCAGACGGCGAGAAGCCGTTCGTTGCCGTCGGCGCGGCGCACATGTTCGGCCAGGAGGGCCTGCCTGCGCTCTTGGCCGCGCATGGATACGAAGTGCGCCGGGTGGAGTAGGTCTTGCCTTCAAGGCCGCTTTCCCCTAGGGGCGCGCCTCCCGTCATGGTCATCCCTGGAGGCGTGGCGGAAAACCCAATGCATTTCGAAAGGCAAGACCGATGAGCGACGCTCTCACCCTGCCGGCCGAAGCGCGCGAACGGGCTGGCAAGGGAGCCTCCCGTGCACTGCGCCGCGAAGGCCGTGTCCCCGCCGTGATCTATGGCGGCAAGGAAGAACCTACCCCGATCCACGTCGAGGCGCGGGAGCTGGTCCGCCAGCTCAATCTCGGCCACTTCATGAACTCGATCGTGATGATCGAAATCGGCGGCAAGCAGGTCCGCACGCTGCCGAAGGACGTGTGCCTGCACCCGGTCACCGACCGACCGCTGCACGTCGATTTCCTGCGCCTCGCCAAGGATGCGAAGATCCACGTCGCCGTGCC
>DATJHD010000063.1:0-4360 GCA_035494275.1 Croceibacterium sp. | reverse complement strand
AACGCGGCGAAAGAACTTGAAAATGCGTTATCGCCCCACTTTCATCGCGAAGAAGAGATCGCGACACCGCCGCTCAGTTTGCTGCCAAAATTGAGTGCCGGCAACGCAACTGCCGAAATGCGCGCGGTGCTCCCAATGACCCGGGCTTTGGAGCGTGAGCTTCCTCAGATGTTGCAGGAGCATCGCGTCATCCGTGACGCTCTCGCGAAGTTCAGGCGCAGCGCGGAGAAGGCGAACAGGGCAGACTATGTGCGCTTCAGCGACCAACTTGCCGCACATGCCCGGCAGGAGGAAGAAATCCTCTACCCGGCCGCGATACTCGTCGGCCGTTATATCGACCGCACCGCACCGGCACACTAATCGACCGGCAGCTTCTCTCACTCAGAAATCGACAGCAGACCGTCAGCTCTCGGCCAGTTCCCAACACAAAATGCCTTCACTGCATGCAGAAAGGCTGCCTGCCAGGGCGCACGACTTCGATCGAAGCAGCCTGACCTGTTTTGAGTGGGTATGACGTGGGACGAAGCCATTCCCCTACCCAAAATGCCCCAAACAGGACCCAAACGAAAAGACCAGCCGAAAGGCCGTTACGCTTAAGCTGCTGTGATTACCTGCTGTAAGGCTGGTGCCGCTTACTGGACTCGAACCAGTGACCCCCTCATTACGAATGAGGTGCTCTACCAACTGAGCTAAAGCGGCACAGGGGCGCCCCCTTAGATGGCTTGGCCGATGCCTGCAATCCCCGCACTTTGCGTTGACATCCACGAGCGCCCAAACCATCGTCGCGGCGGGGGCGAGACACTCGCAGGGGATTAAGAAGTGGGACAGGACTGGACTCTGGACCGCCGCGGTCTGCTTAGGACCGCGGGAGCGGTCTCGGCTGCCGCGACTATCGGCATCTCGAACATTGCCCGGGCAACGCCCGAAAGCGACACGAAGCTCTACATTCTCGGCTCGCGCGCCGGGCCGAGCGTCGGCGGTGCGCAGTACATGACCTGCTATGCCGTCGTGATCGGCGACAAGGTTTACGTCGTCGACTGCGGCTACGGCGCGAGCGAGCAGTTGGTCCGCGCGGGGCTGAGGCTCCAGGACATCCGCAACCTGTTCATCACGCACAACCATCCCGATCACAACATCGAACTCGGCACGCTGATCTACTTCGCCTGGTACGCCGGGCTGACGCGACCGCTCGACGTCTACGGCCCGCCGCCGCTGAAGACTGTGCTCGATGCCTACCTGCAGGCGCTGAAACCCGATGTCGACGTCTGGCTGGACGACATCGGGCATCCGCCGATGGGCCCCGTCACCGCCCACGAATTGAGCAGGCCGCAGGCAGTGATGGACGACGGCACCGTCAAGGTCAGCTGCACGCTTGTGAAGCACACGCCGATCTTCAAGTCGCTCGGCTATCGCATCGACGCGCCCGGGCGCTCGATCGCCTTTTCAGGGGACACTTCTCCGATGGAGAGCGTGGTCCAGCTGGCGAAAGGTGCGGACGTCCTGGTGCACGAAGCGATCTATCTCAACCCCAACCAGCCGGCGGCGCGCGCCGGCCAGGCGGGCGACGCGCGGATCGACACCGGGGACAGGCGCGGTTCGGCCATTGCCGGCGATCCGCAAAAGCTGCTCGAGCACGTGATCAGTT
Organism: Croceibacterium sp.; assembly: GCA_035494275.1. GTDB lineage: Bacteria > Pseudomonadota > Alphaproteobacteria > Sphingomonadales > Sphingomonadaceae > Croceibacterium_B. The sequence continues at coordinate 2,715 of DATJHD010000063.1, read as the reverse complement.
CGCACACCCCGGTCGAGGAAGCCGGGCGGATCGCGCAAGAAGCCGGCGTCAGGACGCTGGTCCTTGCTCACACCGTGTCGCTGATGCCTGGCGTCACCGACGGGATGTGGATCGCCGCGGCGAGAAAGCACTTCTCGGGCGAAGTGATCTTCGCGCACGACCTCATGGTGCTCTGACGCTCGTCAGTCGCGCCGTCGCTTCATTTCCACGTGCGGCACCAGCAGCGCCGTTGCCAGCGTGGCAAAGGCGACGGCTCCGACACCCCAGAAGGTCAGGTGCAGGCCTTGCGCCAACGCCTCCTTGCTCCCCGCCAAGGTGGCTGACGCGCCGCCGGCAAGCGCGCGCTGGATGTCCTGGAGCGAGCCCGAGCCACCGCTGGCGAGGCGCCAGTTGAGCAGGCCGCCGAGCGCGGCGGCACCAAGCGTGCTGCCGAGGTTGCGGGCGAACACGAACGCCGCCGTGGCCGAACCCCGTTCGGACCAGCCGACACTGTCCTGCACGATGACGATGGCGGCGGTGTTGAAGAAGCCCATGCCGAAACCCATCACCAGCGAGCCCAATCCGGCAACGTAAGGCGACATGGTCGGGCTGAGGAAGAGAAACGGTACGGCGCCCAGCGCGATCAGCACGCCTCCTGCGATCAGTATCGGCCGCAGCCCGAAGCGCCAGAAGTTGCGCGCCCCGAACGTGGAGGCGACCGGCCAGCCGAGCACCATCGCCGTCAGCATGAAGCCGGCGATAAGCGGCGAGCGGCCCATCACGATCTGGACGTACATCGGCAGGAACGTGGTCAGCCCGATCATCGCCGCGCCACTCGCGAGGCTCGCCGCATTGGTCGTCGCCATCACCCGGCGCGCCCACAGAGTGAAGGCGATCATTGGATCCGGCGCACGGTTTTCCTGCCGCACGAACAGGACAACGGCGAGCAGGCAGACGGCGAGTGAGATCACCGCGGCCGCCAGATTCCGGGCTCCTGCCTCGGTCAGCAGGATCATGAAGGCGGCAACGGCCACGGTGAACAGCGCCGCACCGGCCCCGTCGATGCTGCGCCGGTCGTGGTCGACGTCCTCGTGCAGGAACAGGAAGAACCCGGCCGCAGAGGCCAGGCCAACGGGCACGTTGATCCAGAAGATCCACGCCCAGCTGAAGTGCTGAATGATCAGGCCGCCGGCCAGCGGGCCGACGATCGACGAAGCGCCCCAGACGCTCGCCAGCCACCCCTGGACCTTGCCGCGCTCCTGCGCCGGGTAGAGATCGCCGACAACGGTGATCGTCACCGGCTGGATCGCCCCGGCACCGAGCCCCTGGACCAGCCGGAAGGCGATCATCGACGGCATCGACCAGGCGAAGCCGCAACCGACCGATCCCACGAGGAAAATGGCGATGCCGACGAGTAGGACGTGCTTGCGCCCGTAAAGATCGGCCAGCTTGCCGAACAGCACCGTCGTCGCGCACTGGGTCAGGAGGAACGAGGAGAAAACCCACGAGTAGAGCCGCAAACCGCCGATGTAGCGGACGATCTGAGGCATCGCCGTGGCGACGATGGTCGCCTCGATCGCGATCATGAAGGAAGCCAGCATGACCGCGGCGACGACGAACGGACGCCGGACCGTCGGACCCGCTGAAGTGGTCGAAGTGCGGCTCATGACAGGAAATTCCGTCGCTGGATGCGGGTGGATGCGGGTGGAATTGCCTGCGCCCTAATGGGGCGCTTCGCCCGAATCCACAGCGAAATCGCTTTCACTGGGGCGATCAGATCCTGGTGTAGAGGAACGCGGCGATGTCTCGCGTTTCCGCCGCCGGTCATCTCAATCCATGTCAATCTAGGAGTTGGAGGCCCGAGCCGGAATCGAACCGGCGTGCAAGGATTTGCAGTCCTCTGCGTAACCACTCCGCCATCGGGCCTCGGCGCGAGTGCGCGCCCTAGCGAATGGCCTGTCGGCGCGCAACGTGAAAGCGCTTGCATGGGTTGCGTCGGCGCACGCGAACGCATAGCACACCGGCAAATCCAGGAGAGCCGCGTGGCCGACAGTAAAGACGTGAAAATGCAGCGGATCGCCGGGCATAGCGAGGAGCGTTTCCTCGGCTCGGACATCTTCGAGAGCACCCGGCACACCCTGCCCCCACCGCGCCGCGGCGGCACCTACCGCGAGGAAGCACGCGAGATCGACGTCTACCACAAGTGCGACGTGGTGGTGATCGGCGGCGGCCCGGCTGGCTGCGCGGCGGCGTGGGCGGCGGCGAAGGCCGGCGCCGACGTGACACTGGTCGAGCGCTACAACTGCCTCGGCGGGCTTTCGACCGGTGGGCTCGTCATGTGGATCGACCGCATGACCGACTGGCAGGGCAACCACGTGATCCAGGGTTTCGCGCGCGAATTCATCGAGCGCATGCCGCCCGAGGGAGTTGCCGGCCCGCCGCGCGAGGACTGGGGCGCGACCGACGCGCTCAAGGTCAACTACTGGCAGAACCGCACGACCGCCTTCCACGGCATCGTCCAGTGGGCGCCGACGCTCGATCCCGAGGTGATGAAGCTCAACAACCAGGAAATGCTGCTCGCCGCCGGCGTGCGCATCGTGTTCCACGCCTGGGCCGCGCGGCCGATCGTCGAGGACGGCGTCGCCAAGGGCGTGGTGTTCGAGAGCAAGGGCGGACGACAAGCGCTGCTCGCCAAGGTGGTGGTAGACACCAGCGGCGACGGCGACATGTTCGCCC
>DATJHD010000062.1:0-8518 GCA_035494275.1 Croceibacterium sp. | reverse complement strand
GCAGATCTTGAACTTGCGCGGCAGGTAGCTGAATTCGGGGTGGAAGGTGGTCATCTGCCGCAGCATCTCGGCCCACGGGCGCGGGTCCATGATTTCGTCGGCGGCGGCGCCGGCATAGTGGTCGGCGCTGATATTGCGGATGGATTCGCCGCTGGTCTGGATGCAGTGCATCTCGACTTCGGCCAGCTCGGCGAGAATGTCGGGCGCCTGCTCCAGCTTGATCCAGTGGAACTGCAGGTTCTGCCGGGTGGTGAAGTGGCCGTAGCCGCGATCATAGGTGCGCGCGATATGCGCCAGCTTGCGAAGCTGGCGGCTGTCGAGCGTGCCGTAGGGTATGGCGATGCGCAGCATGTAGGCATGGAGCTGCAGGTAGAGCCCGTTCTTCAGCCGAAGCGGCTTGAACTGGTCGTCGGTCATCTGCCCGGCGATGCGGCGGCGGGTCTGGTCGCGGAAATCCGCGACGCGGGCGTCGACCATGGCTTGGTCGTATTTGTCGTACCTGTACATTAGATCACCCAATTGCCGGCATTCGGATCGGCAGGCTTGAGGGTCAGGTCCGGGCGCACGGTCGGGCCGAGCGCGCGGATGCGGTCCTTGATGTGCGCCGGGCGAACCTTGCCGCCGGGCTCGCGCTCGGCATCAATCACATAGCCGCCGTTCACTCGGCACGCGGCATCCTCGACCGCGAGGATCTGCTCGCCATTGTCGCCGACGTCGGCCGCGTCCTCGACGTGGATCGACCAGTCGTGGCCGGTCCACCAGATGACGGCGCCAGTCTTGAGGTCGTTGCCGGTGATGATCTTCACAACGCGAACTCCCGGGCGAACCGGCCGACAGCGACGTCTTCGCGCGCGGTCACTTCGCCGATGACAATGAGGGCAGGACTCTTGACCCGCGCGCGCTCGACCAACTCGGGCAAGCCGGCGAGAGGGGCGCGAAGCACGCGCATTTCGGGCCGGCAGGCACTTTCGATCACGGCAAGGGGCATGTCCGGTGCGAGGCCGTCGGCCATCAGCTTTTCGGCGATCTGCGAGGCGGTCTTGACGCCCATGTAAATGACCAGCGTGCGGCCTTTGCCGGCGAGACCGGACCAGTCCTGCTCGCTCAAGCCCTTGCACTGGCCGGCCACGAAGCTGACGACGCTCGCGCAATCACGGTGCGTAAGCGGGATTTGCGCCGCCGCCGCCGCGCCGAGCGCCGACGTCACGCCGGGGACGACCTCGACCGGCACGCCCGCCGCGTGGCACGCTTCGGCTTCCTCGCCGCCGCGCCCGAACACGAACGGGTCGCCGCCTTTCAGGCGCACGACATCGCGCCCGGCGAGCGCCTCGCGCACGAGGAGCGCGTTGATTTCTTCCTGCGGCAAGGTGTGCCGGGCGCGACGCTTGGCCACCGAGACAAAGCGCGCTTGCGGGCCCGCAAGAGCCAGCACCGCTGGATCGACCAGCCCGTCATGCACGACCAGCTCGGCGTGTCTCAACAGGCGAACGGCGCGCAACGCAAGCAGGTCCGGATCGCCCGGGCCCGCGCCGACGAGGTAAACGGTGCCGACTTTGGTCATGCGCGCCCAAATGCGCGCTGCGCCGCAGCATCGCCAGCGAGAATGCCTTAGCGGGTGGCTAGGCCAGCTTTAGGCTTCGTCACTGCCCGCGTTGCGATGCGCGATGGCCGCCGCAAGTTGCTGAAATGCCTTGCTGTCGCGCAAATTGAGATCGAGCTGAGGAAACGGCAGCTCGATGCTGTGCTCCTTGAACAAGTGCCACACGCGCTTCAGCACTTCCGAGCGCGCACCGCTGACCCCTTCCTCGGGATCGGTGATCCAGAAGCGGATCTCGAACTCGATCGCATTCGCGCCGAAAGCCATCAGCCGGACGTTGGGCGCGGGCTGGGACAGCACTCGCGGCGCCCCGACGGCGGCCTCCAGCAGGAGCTTTTCGGCCAGCTCCAGGTCCGTCCCGTAAGCGACACCGACGGGCGCTTTCACCCGCACCTCGCGCGAGCTGTACGACCAGTTGACGACTTGATTGACCATCAGGTTCTCGTTCGGGATCAGGTATTCCTTGCGGTCGCGGGTCACCACCGAGATCGCGCGGATGCCTATGCGCCGTATTTGCCCGAAGCTCTCGCGCCCGGTCGGGTCGCTGACGGCGATGACGTCGCCCGGCTTGATCGAGCGGTCCATCAGCAGGATGATTCCGGCGAGCATGTTGCCGAAGGTCTTCTGCAGGCCGAACCCGACGGCAAGGCCGAAGGCGCCGGAAAAGATGGTCAGCGCGGTCAAGTCGATGCCGAGGATGTCGATGCCGACGAGGATCGCGAACGCCCAGATGGCGATGCCGATCAGCTTGTCGGCGAGGAGCTTCTGGGTGCTGTCGAGCCGAGTGACCTTGCCGAGTGACCAGCGGGCTATCCTCGTCAGCAGCTTGCCGAACACGAAAACGCCGACGATGACGATGATCACCAGCAGCCCAGTCCACACGGAGACATGGTAATTGGCGACGGTGAAGCCCCAGCTGTCGAGGATCGACACGACATCGCGCAGCTCCCCGCGGGCGAGATGCTCGCCAACGGTAAGCGGGCTTCTCACAGCTGCTCCATGGCCGCAAAGCCCCGCTCGAGGTCGGCGATGAGGTCAGCCGGGTCTTCGAGACCGACCGACAGGCGAATGCCCAGGCGATCGGCTGGGTCCCAGTCGGGCGGCGGCCAGCGCGTCGCGCTTCGGGCCCGCGCGGGGTCGAACGGGATGACCAGGCTCTCGTAGCCGCCCCAGCTGTAGCCGATGCCGAACAGTTCGAGCGTGTCGATAAAGCGGGCGCGCGCTCGTTCGTCGCGGCCCTTGAGCACGAAGCTGAACAGGCCGCACCCCCCGGTAAAATCACGCCGCCAAAGGTCGTGTCCCGGCGAGCCCGCCATGGTGGGGCAGAGAACGCGGGCTATTTCAGGGCGTTGCGAGAGGAATCCGGCAACCTCAATTGAACTTGAGGTTTCTCGCTCCAGGCGAACAACCAACGTTCTCAGGCCGCGCAGGGCCAGGGCCGCATCATCGGGCGACACCACCTGGCCGAGCGACTGGGCCCGCGCGCGGAGCTTGCCATAAAGGGTCTCACCGGCAGTCGCCGAGCCCATCATCAGGTCGGAGTGACCGCCGACATGCTTGGTCAGGCTCATGATCGAAATGTCGCATCCGCGCTGGAGCGCCGGCAAACCAAGCGGGCTCGCCCAGGTGTTGTCGAGCACCGTTACGGCGCCCATCTTGTGGGCGATGGCCGCGAGCGCAGGTACGTCGCATACTTCCATTGTCAGGCTGCCCGGGTTTTCCAGCAGGACGGCGGCGGTCCGCTCGTCGAACTGCGCGGCGAATCCATCGACGTCGAGCGGATCGAAGAAACGTGTCTCGATCCCGAGCGGCGCCAACAGCGTCCGCGCCATCACCCGGCTCGGCTCGTAGGCGTTGTCCGTCATCAGCAGCATGTCGCCGTTCTTGAGGATCGCCAGCAACGTCGCGGCGATCGCGGCGACGCCGCTCGGGTACAGCACCGTGCCAGCCGCGCCCGGTTCCAGCGCCGTCAGCGCTTCGGCGAGCGCCCACTGCGTCGGCGCCCCGCGGCGGCCATAGTAGAAGTGACCGTCCTCGTTGGGGCGGCCTGTCGCAAGATCGGCGCTGTCCGCGTAAAGGTGCGTGCTGGCGCGCCACACCGGCGGATTGACCACGGCGCCGGTCCACTCCTTGCGCCGCCCACCCTCGACGACGCGAGTTCCGGGAAGCAGCGGCCGGTCGCTCGTCCCGCTCAAGCCGCGGCTCCCGTATGCTTGGGCGTTGCGGGGTCCGCCCCCCACTCGCTCCAGCTTCCGTCGTACAATGCGACATCGTCCTTGCCGAGAAGGTGCAGCGCGAACAGCAGCACGGCGGCCGTCACTCCGCCGCCGCAGGTCGTGACGACAGGTTTGTCGAGATCGATCCCTGCGTCCTCGAAGGCGCGGCGCAGGTCCTTTTTCGAGCAGAACGTGCCGTCGTGGGCGAACAGCAGGCTGTATGGGAGGTTGCGTGATCCGGGGATGTGGCCGCTCGCCACATTCGCCCGGAAGTCTCCTTCCTCGCCCGCGAAGCGCGCGCGACCTCGAGCGTCGACCACTTGTTCTCGCCGCGAACCGATGTTCGCGAGCATTTCCGCCTTGAAGCGAACCGTGCCGGCGCCGCGCGCAGGGGTGAAATGCCCTTGCGGCACGTGGGGCTCGCCGCTCTCCAGCGGCCGCCCTTCGCTGCGCCATTTGCCGAGACCCCCGTCGAGGATGGCGACGCCCGCAACCCCGTTCATTCGCGCGATGAACCAGGCGCGGGCGGAGGTCTTCACGGCGCTGTCGTCGTAGATCACCAGGCGGTCACCGTCGTTTACGCCGAGGGCCGCCATTCGCTCAGCGAATTGCGCCATGGTCGGCACGGCAGCCGGGACGGGGCTTTCCGGATCGACCAGGCTTGCAAGATCAAGAAAGCGCGCGCCAGGAAGGTGAGCGGCGGCGAATTCGGCGCGCGCGTCTCTCTTGGCGTCCGGCAGGTGGGAAGAGGCGTCGATGACGACGAGGTCGGCCTCGCCGAGGTGCTGCGCCAGCCATTGGGTGGAGACGAGGCTGTCCATCGGCCCGAATTACGGCCTAGAACGCCCGCCCGGCAAGCCCGTCGTAGATGCGCGGCCCGAGATCGAGGCGGACAGGCTGCACCGCACCGTTGCCGCTGGGTGACGGCTGCCCCGCGACAAGCGTGAAGCAACGCGGCTCGCGTCCGCGCGCCCCGATCCGGAAACGGGCGAGCGGCACGAACAACAGCGAGCGGCCCTGTGTAATCGGCCGCAATTCATGGAGCGGCAGCCTCAGCTCGCCGGTCACCTCGCCGCTTTCGCCCGGCGCGATCCCGGCCAGCCGATGGCGATGCGGCAACTCGGTGCCGGGGCCGGCAAGCTGGGCATCACGCGGCAGCGACGAATGCGCGCCGACCAGATCGGCGGCGACGGCAATCTCCTCAAGCGATTCGACGCCGCCATTGGTCAGCATGAGCCGATAGCTCAGGGTGGCATTCATGAGCGTGATGGTGAGCTTGCGCAGCTCGATGGTGATTCCCAGCGGATTCACCTCGCCGGCGGGCTCCGGCACCGGAGGCTCCGGGGTCGCGGCAGACGCAATCGGCTGAGGCGCAGGCTCCCGCATAGGGGGTGCCGATGGCGACGCCCCCGCGGGGGGTGCGGAGGCCGGTGCAGGGGCCAGGGGCCGAGGCTCGGGGAACGGTGACGGCGGCACACGCGGCCGCTCGATCTCGGGCACGACCACCGGTCCCACCGGGCCGATCCTGCGACGCAGCCAGAGGATCGCGCCAAGCCCCGCGGCACCGAGCAAGAAAGCAAGGATCAACCAGGGCCAAACCGGCCGACCCTGCTCTTGCGGAGGAGCTGCGCCGGGGACGGAGGGAGCGAAAGTCGCTTGCGGCGGCGCAGGCACAGGCAGGGGCGCAGCGCTCGGCTGGGCCGTGGGGACGGCAACCGGCGGCGATTGGACCGGGCTTTGGCTCGGGGAGGCGCTCGGCAGCGGAGCGGAGGAGGCCGGGCGATGGACGCGCGAAGGCGAAGGCGTGGGCAGGGTTGGAAGCGTAATCCGCGACACCGGTGTCGGTGCTGGCGCCGGTGGCGCGGTAATCGTCGGTGTCGGCGCGGCCGATGGCGACGGCGAAGGCCTCGGCGCGGGCGTGTTGCCGAGCACCGGCCCGACTATGGGCGGCGGCGTCGGGGTCGGCGTAGGTGCCGCGGGCAGGTGATAATCCGTGACTTGCGCGGCCGCAGGCATTGCAAGCAGCGCCGCAATGCCGGCCAGGAGGAATGCGCGTGTCGTCATGTGGATCCGGGTTCCCGCGCCGACGGTCTAGGCGGGGAGTGGCGTGAATAGCCCCTGAATTACGCGCGTCAACGCTGTCCTCGAAACCGCCCTTGTGCCGTACCCAAAGACAGGCCATCACGCGCCGGATGACCGATCCGGCAACCCCGGGCACGCCGCTCCATCTCGGGCGGCCGAGCGAGCTGCCAGCCTCGCCGGAAGAGGCCGTCCTCGACTACGTGCCGAACCCGCGGCAAGGCACGTTGTACCTGGTGCGCTTCGCCGCGCCCGAGTTCACGTCCTTGTGCCCGGTCACCGGACAACCCGATTTTGCGCACCTCGTCATCGACTACGCGCCGGCCGAAGCCATCGTCGAGAGCAAGAGCCTGAAGCTGTTCCTCGCCTCGTTCCGCAACCATTGCGGTTTCCACGAGGACGTGACGGTCGGCATTGGCCAGCGGCTCGCCGAGGAGATGCGGCCCAGGTGGCTGAGGATCGGCGGTTACTGGTACCCGCGCGGCGGCATGCCGATCGATGTCTTCTGGCAGACGGGCCTTGCCCCCGATGGCCTCTGGCTGCCGGACCAGGGGGTTGCGCCCTATCGGGGCCGCGGCTGACTTGCCACAGTGGAGCACAAACCGTAGGCGGCGCGCCGGTATAATTGTGAAACCTTTCATCCGCAGGGGAGCGGCATGCGCATTGTCATGATCGGAACCGGCTACGTCGGACTGGTGTCCGGCGCGTGCTTTGCCGATTTCGGCCATGACGTGACGTGCGTCGACAAGGATGCCTCCAAGGTCGAGGCCTTGCTCGCCGGAAGGATCCCGATCTTCGAGCCCGGGCTCGATGAACTGGTTGCCAACAACGTCGCGGCGGGCCGGTTGCGTTTCACCCTTGATCTTGCGGAAGCGGTGCCGGGCGCGGACGCGGTGTTCATCGCCGTGGGAACGCCGTCCCGCCGTGGCGACGGGCACGCCGACCTGTCGTACGTCTATGCCGCCGCCAAGGAGATGTCCCCTCACTTGCGCCCCGGCGCCGTCGTCGTGACCAAGTCGACGGTCCCCGTCGGCACCGGCGATGAAGTCGAGCGGATCATCGGCGAAGCGCGCCCGGACCTCGACTTTTCGGTCGCCTCCAATCCCGAGTTCCTGCGCGAGGGTGCTGCGATCCAGGACTTCAAGCGGCCCGACAGGATCGTCGTCGGCGTGACAAACGGCAGCGCCCGCACCGTCCTGCAGGAAATCTACCGTCCCCTGATGCGCAACGACGCGCCGCTGCTGGTCATGACCCGCCGAGCGGCCGAATTGACAAAGTATGCGGCGAACGCCTTCCTCGCGACCAAGATCAGCTTCATCAACGAGATCGCCGATTTGTGCGAGAAGGTCGGGGCGGACGTGCAGGATGTCGCCAGGGGCATCGGCATGGATGACCGCATCGGGCCGAAGTTCCTGATGGCCGGCCCTGGTTATGGCGGCTCGTGCTTTCCGAAGGATACCCTCGCGTTGCTCAAGACCGGGCAGGATTTCGAGGCGCCGCTGCGGATCGTTGAGGCGGTCGTGTTGTCGAACGACGACCGCAAGCGCTCGATGGGTCGCAAGGTCGTCAAGGCGATCGACGGGGAGACCCACGGCAAGACGGTCGGCGTGCTCGGGCTGACCTTCAAACCCAACACCGACGACATGCGCGATTCCCCGGCACTGGCCATCGTCCAGGCGCTGCAGGATGCCGGGATGAAGGTTCGCGCCTACGATCCCGAGGGAATGGAGCAGGCCGCCAAGCTGCTCGATGGCGTGACGTACTGCAAGGACGCCTATGAAGCGCTCGAGGGGGCGGCGGCAGCCGTGATCGTCACCGAGTGGGATACTTTCCGCGCGCTCGATTTCGATCGCATGGGCCGTCTGCTGACGAAAAAGCTGCTGGTCGATCTGCGCAATGTCTATGACCGTGAAGAGGTCGAGCGGCACGGATTCCGCTATGTAGCCGTCGGACGCTAGCCTCGCGCAGCGAGCGCTCACATCCGGGCGCGCTGTCGAACTGACCGGATCAAGGTTTCCTACGGACCCCTGGGAGACTGGTGCCGGTTGAGGGACTTGAACCCCCGACCTTCGGTTTACAAAACCGCTGCTCTACCAGCTGAGCTAAACCGGCTGTCCGCGTGCGCCTTTGCGGCAAGCCGGGCCGAAGGTCCAGAGGTGTCAGGAACGGGCCACCGCTCGCGCGACGAGCAGGTCGAGGGCGAGGAAGCCTGTCACGGCGGCGAGCGAGGCCAGCGCTATCGTTCGCTTGCCCCCGCGGGCCTTGCGGACGGCGACCCCGGCGGCGCCCATGTCCAGCACGTCTCCCGCGGCGCGCGCGAGGAAGGGGATCGGGCTTCGGGGTCTCGCCAGCACGGCGGCGCCGGCTGCAATTTCCCGGGCGCCGAATCCGCGCACCAGCGGCTTGCCCTTTGGGGCGCCGTGAGCGGCGGCGATCTTGCGGGGTGCCAGCAATTCCGCCGCACCAAGCGCGAGCGAGAACCAGCCGAGAGGGCGAGCAAGGGAGGTGAGGCGCATGGACGCTCCTTTCGAGTTGTTCGTTCTCAACCCCAACGGCGAACCAGCGAAGCGGCTCCGGCAACGAGGCCAAGCCGTGGCCGGGTAGCGCCGATCAGAATAACGCACGC
>DATJHD010000061.1:0-5207 GCA_035494275.1 Croceibacterium sp. | reverse complement strand
GCCGTCCGCAGCAGCGTGCACGCAGCGTCGAGGATGCCGGCATGGGCGACATGTTGCGTCACGACGCCGAGCGTCTGCGCATCCTTGTCGAGCGGCACAAGCTGCACACGGGCTCGGCGCGCGCCGCCGAGCTGCTCGAGGACTGGGACAACGCGCTCAAGCGCTTCGTCAAGGTGGTGCCGCGCGATTACGCACGCGCGCTGCGCCAGCTCGAAGCCGAGCGCGACGAAGCCGCCGCGGTCGCGGCCGAATAGGATTTGACGAGAATGGGCAAGGAAACCGGATTCCTCGAAGTCGATCGCGAGGATCGCGCCTACGAGGACCCGAAGGAGCGGATCAAGAACTACAAGGAGTTCGTCGTTCCGCTTCCCGAGGACAAGCTACGCAAGCAGGCGAGCCGCTGCATGAACTGCGGCATCCCCTATTGTCACAACGGCTGTCCGGTGAACAACCAGATTCCGGACTGGAACGACCTCGTCTACAAGGGCGACTGGGCCGACGCGCTTGAAAACCTCCACTCGACCAACAACTTCCCCGAGTTCACCGGCCGCATCTGCCCCGCCCCGTGCGAGGCGAGCTGCACCCTCAACATCATCGACCAGCCGGTGACGATCAAGACGATCGAGATGCAGATCGCGGACAAGGGCTGGAAGGAAGGCTGGATCAGGCCGCAGCCGCCCCAGGAGAAGACCGGCAAGAGCGTCGCTGTCGTCGGCAGCGGCCCGGCGGGCCTCGCTTGCGCGCAGCAGCTCGCCCGCGCCGGACACTCGGTGACGGTGTTCGAGAAGGCCGACCGGGTCGGCGGGCTGCTGCGCTACGGCATCCCCGACTTCAAGATGGAAAAGCACCTGATCAATCGGCGCGCGGTCCAGATGGAAGCCGAAGGCGTGACCTTCAAGACCTCCACCGAGGTCGGGGTCGACGTGTCGATCAAGTCGCTGAGGGAAAACTTCGACGCGATCGTCCTGGCCGGCGGGGCCGAAGAGCCGCGCCAGCTCGAGATTCCCGGTGCCGAGCTACCTGGGGTGCGCCTGGCGATGGAGTTCCTGACCCAGCAGAACAAGCGCAACGCCGGGGACGTCGAGGAACGCGCCGCGCCGAGGGGAACGATTACCGCGAAGGACAAGCACGTCATCGTCATCGGCGGCGGCGACACCGGATCAGACTGCGTCGGCACCTCGAACCGCCAGGGCGCGCTGAGCGTGACGCAGATCGAGATCCTGCCGCAGCCGCCGGAGAAGGAAAACAAGGCGCTCACGTGGCCCGACTGGCCGATGAAGCTGCGCACCTCGTCGAGCCACGAGGAAGGCGTGGAGCGCGATTGGGCGGTGTTGACCAAAAAGGTCGTCAGCAAGGACGGCGCGGTCACCGGCCTCAAGTGCGTGCGCGCCGACTGGTCGAACGGCAAGCTGGCCGAAGTGCCCGGCAGCGATTTCGTTATTCCCGCCGACCTGATCCTGCTGGCGATGGGCTTCACCGGCCCGCGCAAGGCCGGTCTGCTGGCGCAAGCCGGGGTCGCGCTGACGGACCGCGGCAACGTCGCTGCGAATGTGGAAGATTATCGCACGAGCGAGGACATGATCTTTGCCTGCGGCGACATGCGGCGCGGGCAGTCGCTCGTGGTGTGGGCGATCCGCGAGGGCCGCCAGGCAGCGCGCGCGGTCGACGAAGCGCTGATGGGCGTGAGCGAACTTCCGCGTTAGGGTTTGCCGAGCGCGGCGTTGGCGCGGTCGAGCAGTTGCAGCAGCCTGAGATGGTCGCTCGGGCCGAGCGCGTCGCGGACCTGCTCTTCGCCCTCCGCGACGCGGGCGAGCATCGCCTTCATGATCCGCTCGCCCTCCTGTGTGACGCTGAGGTGATTTCGCCGTCGGTCGCTGGCAGACCGGTCACGGGCAGCCAGGCCGCGCGCTTCCAGTTCGTCGACGATCCCGACCAGTGCCGACTTGTTCAGCCCCGCCGCCCTCGCGAGCGCGGTCTGGCTTGAACCGGGATTGGCGGCAATCAGCGAGAGAACCGTAAGCGAACCGGTCGGCAGGCCGAACCCCTCGAGCGCGGCGATCGACCTCGCAGCGAGCGCGTTGCGCAGCAGCCGCACGCGCGGGCCGACGGTGTTTGCCAGTTGCCCCCACTGATGACCTGTTTGTCCGCGCTTCGCCATGAACCTTGCTCGCATCGGCGAATGGCTTTTGCAACCGTTGCGTGAGTCAACTATTCTGTCGCCAACCGATCCGAAGGACGTTCCCAGATGCAGGTCAACCCGCTTCATCCGCTGTTTGCCGCCGAGCTGGTCGGCGCCGACCTTACTTGTCCGCCAAACGAGGAACTGGTGCGAACGGTCGAGGACGCGATGGCGCGGTTCGGCGTGCTGGCGATTCGCGATGCGGATATCAGCGACGAGCAGCACAAGGACTTCAGCCGCGCATTCGGTCCCCTGGAGATCCCGAGCCGCGTGAAGGGCGCGGCCCGTCCGGTCGGCACCCGGCCGATGACGCCCGGGATCTTCTACGCCGGCAATATCGACCATAACGACAAGATCATTGCTTACGGCTCGGACCCCAAGAGTCTCGCCAAGGGCGCGGAGCGGTTCCACACCGATTCGAGCTTTCACACGATGCCGACGAAGTGGTCACTGCTCCATGGCGTCGAGACCCCGCCGCCGAGCGCAGGCGGCGATACCTGGTTTGTCGATGCGCGAGCGGCCTACGATGATCTGTCCGAAGCGACGAAGGAGCGGATCGCCAGCCTCGTCGGGCTCCACGACTTCTGGGAGGGCCGCAAGCTCGCCGGCTTCAAGGCCGAGATCACACCTGAGATGCGGCTGGTGATCCCGTTTCCGACGGTCAAGCATCCGCTGGTTCGCACGATGCCGTGCGGGCGCAAGACGCTGTACGTCGGCGGGCACTGCTTCGGCATCGAGGGCATGGGTTCTGCGGAAGGCCTGGACCTGGTCCAGGAACTTTATGCCCACGCCACGCAGGAGCAATACATCTATCGCCACCAGTGGCGGCAGTGGGACCTCGCGATCTGGGACAACCGCTGCACGATGCACGCGGCAACACCACTGCTGAGCGACCAATATCGCCGCGACATGCGCCGCACGACGATCAACGAAAGCGGCCCGGAGACGAGCGCCTACGAATGGATGGGACTGGCGGACGCGGCCTAGGCTGCGACCGGCTCCCTCACAGTCCCTACGTGCGTCCCCGGCGGGGACTTCACCGTGGTACGACGCATGTCTCGGCGATGATGAACATCGTCGAAGTCGCCCCCGCGATGGAGCGAGGCGAGGTTGTCCCAGATCGACATGTCGCCGGGCGCGTAGGTGATCGAGAAGACGTACCGCGGCTGGGTCACCCAGGCGATCAGCTCCTCGATCAGCGCGCGGCCTTCGCCGCGCTCCATGCCGACGATGTCGCGCGCGTGACTGCCGACGTAGAGAGTCTTGCGCCCGGTGATCGGGTGAGTCAGCACCACCGGCTGGCGCACCGCCGGCAGCGCGTCGATCTCTTCCTCGGTGTAAGGCATGCCGGCGCGTCGGCGTGACCAGGCGTGGGCGTGCTCGGCTTCGAGCCCTTCGAGCCTGGCCTTCATCGCCTGCGGTAGATCGTCGTAGGCGCTGCGGGCGTCGGCGAACCACGTCGCCCCGCCCTCGGGCGGAGCCTCGACGCAACGCAGCAGGCTCCAGCCCGACTTCTGCGCCATGAAGCTGGTGTCGGTGTGCCACAGCCGGTCGCCGCGCTTGTGAAGCCGCGTGCGCTCGTCGCTGACGATCTCATCCTGCTGATCCAGGTTCCCCGCGTCGAACATCTCCGGCAGGGCGAAGCGCGATTTCGCCAGCATCGACGGGGCGCTGAACAGGTCACCGAAGATGCGGCTGAAGGCGACATGGCTCTCGTCGGTCAGGCCGGTGTCGCGCCAGACCGTCACGCCCCATTGGTACTGCGCTTGGCGGATTTCTTCGGCCACCTCTTCGTCGAGCGGCTGGGTGAGGTCCACACCCGACAGTTCGGCGCCGAAGCGCGGCAGGATAGGTTTGACGTCAAGCGGCATCATTCTCTCCGGAATCGTTGTGAAGCTAAACCATCGCGGAGGGCCTTACCAGTCGATGGGCCCGCGGCCGTTGACTTCCAGAAATGCGTTCGCCTTGCTGAAAGGACGTGAGCCGAAGAAGCCCGCATGGGCCGACAGCGGGCTCGGATGCGCGCTGGTCAGGATCAGGTGACTGCCGCCGTTCGCCAGTTGCTGCACGTTCGCCGCCTTCTTCCGCGCATGGCTGCCCCACAGGATGAACACGCTGGGGACCTCGCGCTCGGCCACCGCCGTCACCGCGGCGTCGGTGATCGCATCCCAGCCCCTGCCCGCGTGGCTCCCCGCCTTGCCCGCTTCGACGGTCAGGGAATTGTTGAGCAGCAGGACACCCTGCCGCGCCCAGCGTTCGAGATTGCCGCTTGGACGACGGGCTATTCCGAGATCGCTTTCGAGCTCCTTGTAAATGTTCAGCAGCGACGGTGGAACCTGCACGCCATCCGGAACCGAAAAGCACAACCCGTGAGCCTGCCCCGGCCCATGGTAGGGGTCCTGGCCGAGGATGACGACCTTGACCTCGTCGAGCGGGGTCAGTTTGAGCGCCCTCAGCCGCATTCCCCGAGGCGGATAGATCGTGCGCCCGCGTTGCTCCTCGGCGCGCAACCAGCCGCCGAGGCGGCGGCTTGCGGGCAGCGCCAGCGCCGGATCGAGCGCGGGGCGCCAGCTGTCAGGAACCGTGTCGGCCATGCCACTCGCTTACCGCCTGACGCGCGGCCCTTCCAAGCGGCCCTTTTCCTCTTTCCCCAATGCCACTAAGGGCATCCTTAATGGCTGTTCATTTCCACGAAGAAGACCTGCCCGCAGACGTGCTCGCACCGGGGCCCGTCGCCGTCGACACCGAAACCATGGGGCTCGTTACCCCGCGGGATCGGCTGTGTGTCGTCCAGATTTCCGACGGTCAAGGTGACGAGCACCTCGTGCGCTTCGCGCGGGGCAGCCGTTACGAGGCGCCGAACCTCAAGGCCGTCCTTGCCGATCCGGGGCGACTCAAGCTGTACCACTTCGCCCGCTTCGATCTGGCCGCGATCGAATATTACCTCGGCGTCGTCGCGGCGCCGGTGTTCTGCACCAAGATCGCCAGCAAGCTGACCCGCACCTACACCGACCGCCACGGGCTCAAG
>DATJHD010000060.1:0-3738 GCA_035494275.1 Croceibacterium sp. | reverse complement strand
CGTCAGCCAGTCCAACGAGACCGACAATCGCGGCCGGATCACCAAACGCGGCAACAAGCTGGCGCGGACCACGCTGGTACAGTGCAGCCTCATTGCCATGCGATACTCGTCCTACCTCAAAACCTACTATGACCGCATCCGGCAGCGTCGCGGCACCGGCAAGGCGATCATCGCCACCGCCCGCAAGCTCCTCGCCATCATCTACGACACCCTCAAAAACGGCTGGGTGTTCGACGACTTCACTCAGTTCAGCCGACGTGACCCACTCATTCCGGCTGGACAAACATCATAGGAGTACTCGCCGATGAAGGGTACCGTCCTCTTTGCCACGCTCGCCGCAGGGGCCCTCGCGCTTTCCCCCGCCGCACCGGCGCAGGACCTCAGCCCGGAGCTCCAGGCGCTCGCCGCCAAGCTGCCGGGCACGCTGGTCAACGATCCGACACGGCTGGATTGGTCGACGCAAGGGACCAAGTTCAGGTCGAAAGGCATCCACGATGCGGCGATCCCCGGCGGCCAAGCCGCCGTGCAGTTCGAGATCACCGAGGCGGGGCCGCAGCCCTACTCGGTGCAGGCCTTCGTTCCGCTCACCAGCAAGATCGCCAAGGGGCAGACTTACACGGTGGGATTCTACGCCCGCACGCTGCAGGCCGCCACGCCGGACGGCAAGGGCACGATCGGCGTGCGCTTCCAGCAGAACTCGGCGCCCTGGCCGGGGTTTGCCGACTCGACCGTCAAGGTCGGGACCGACTGGGAATGGCATGAGGTCAGCGGGGTCTCCACGAGCAGCATCTCCCGTCAGGATGCCGTCGTCGCCTTGCAGCTCTCCGGCGCGAAACAGACCATCGAGATCGGCGAGACGATTGTCGTCGAGGGGTCGGCCAAGATCCTCGGAGGCAGCACGCCCGGCGATCAGACGGCCTCGCTGGCGGCATCGCTCGCCGCCACTTCCGACCTGCCGCCTCCGCTGCAAGGCGCCGGGCGACTGGTCGACCGCCCGAACGTGCGCGACTGGGGCAATTCGGGGCCGGCAGGCTCCTTTGCCGAGCTCGACGACAGGACGATCTGGCTCGGCAAGGCGACGCGCTACACCGTGACCCGGAAGGGGCAGAACCGGTGGGACGTCGGAACGACGATTCCCCTTGCTGAAGGCATTGCCGAGGGTGACAAGCTGCTGATCGCGTTTGCCGCCAAGACGGTCAGCGCCGGAGGGGACGGCAAGGCCCTGGTAGGCGTACGGCTGCAAAGCAGCGATCCGCCCTATGCCGGGTTCGCCGATCACCTCGTGGCGGTAGGGTCGAACTGGCAGCTCATCCGCATCCAGACCGCCGCGACCCAGGCCATTCCGGCCGGCAAGGCAACGCTGGCGCTACAATTCGCCGAGGCCCCGCAAGTGGTCGATATCGGGCCGGTTTACGTCTTCAAGGCCGAATGACCGTCATTTGCCGGCCACCGCGTAAGGGCCGACAACGAGCCCGGTGAACAGGCCTGCGTGAACCGACGCGAGCGGTTCCACGTCGACGCTCGGTGCAAGCGTGCGCCACGTTTTCCCCGCCGCCCGCCAGCTCAGCGACGCCTTGCCATCGTCGATGGCGATGCGCAGCTCGACCGGCCCCGTCGCGGGAGCCGGCGCGCTCGCAACGAGCGCGCCGGTTTCCCCTTGTTTGGTATCGGTCCGCAGCCGCGCGACGAGTTGTTTACCCCCGCTGCCGCCTTCGATGCCGAAGGCGAGGAAGTGGGCCTCGTCCATGAAGGCCAGCAGGCCGGCGAAATCGCCGGCCTTTCCGGGTGCGAAGCTGACCGTGGTGGAAATCGTCGCCGCGGGGTGGCGCAGCCTGCGTCCGAGGAATGTCGGCGTGCCGAGGCTCCCCGCCGGGTCGAAACCGGGGAGCAACACGAGATTCCCGTCCTTGAGGGCGTAATCGCGGACACGAGGCGGATTGCGCAAGCGTAGCCATTCGGGCGATAGCGACCGCTCGCTGAAGTCGTCCATCCAGCGATCCCATTGGCTGCCGGGCGAAGCGGGCAGGGCGGGCTTCTTGACCTCAATCGGCACGGGCGCGCCGGCCGGCAGGAACAGCGGCCAGCCGTCTTTCCAGTTCACCGGCAGCAGCCACGTCTCGCGGCCGAGCAGCGTCGCTTGCCCGGCGAACGGCCGCGTGGCCAGGAACACACCCCACCAGCTGCCGTCGCGCAACCGCACGAGGTCGGCGTGACCCGTTGCTTCGACCCGGTTCGGCCTCGTCGCCGGAAGGTCGCGCTGCGTCAGGATCGGGTTGATCGGACCCGGCTGGTACGGCCCGTCCGGACGGCGCGAACGGTAGATCGTCTCCGAGTGGTTCTCCGCCGTGCCGCCCTCGGCCGCCATGAGGTAATACCAGCCGCCGCGCTTGTAGATGTGCGGCCCCTCGGCCCACACCGGCTTGTCCTGCGGACGCACCCCGCCGTCGACCAGCACCTTGCGCGGGCCGAACAGCCTGAGCTTCTTCAAGTCGAACTGCTGGATCCAGATCGCGCGATGACCCTCGTAGCGCGGCTTTTCCGGCGGCGGGCCATTGTTGACGACCCACGCCGTACCGTCGTCATCGACGAACAGCGAGCAGTCGATGCCGTCGAAGTCCAGCCACACCGGGTCCGACCACGGCCCCGCGGGATTGCGGGCGGTAATCAGAAAATTCCCGCCGCAGTCGACGCAGGTATTGAGGATGTAGAACGTGCCGTCATGCCAGCTGATCGCCGGAGCGAACACGCCGCGGCTGGTGCCGAGACCGTCAAAGTCGAGCATCCCCGGCCGGTCGATCGCGTTGCCGATCTGGCGCCAGTGGACGAGATCGCGGCTGTGATAGACGGGGATCCCTGGAAACCACGCGAATGTCGAATTGACGAGGTAGAAATCGCTGCCGACGCGAACGATGGACGGGTCGGGCTGAAATCCTGGCAGGATCGGATTGCGATAACGGCCGGCGGGCGTCGGCGAAACGGCCTTCGCAACATAGGCCAGATCGGTGAAGCTGGCCGCGGGGGCAGCCACGCACGGCATCGAAACCATTGCCACGATCGCACACACCGCAACCCTCGACTGGCGCATATGAAATCCTCCCAAGGGGGATGAACGGGCTTGCTCTCTCGTTCATCCTCGCCCATATGGTAGCGCTATCAACGGAGAGGGCAACAGGCGGCCGATGGCCGAATCGCTACAGGATTTGCTGCCGCCGGATTATGCATCCGGACTGTTTATCGGTCGCGCTCTATCGCCGGCCGGTCCGTGCGTGATTGTGATTCGCGAAGGGCGGTTGTTCGACCTGACCGGGCAGGCGGCGACCGTCGCCGGAGCGATCGAGCGCAAGCAGTTTTCGGGGGGCGACGACCTGGGACCGGTCGAGCACGGCCTGCCCTCGGGATGGACGCTGCTCTCGCCCGTCGACCTGCAGTGCGTGAAGGCTTGCGGCGTGACGTTCGCGGTCTCGGCGATCGAGCGGGTGATCGAGGAGCGCGCGCGGGGCGATGCCAGCAAGGCGGCGGATATTCGCGCAGCGCTGGAAGCCAAGGTCGGCGCCGGCATCCGCGCGGTCGTGCCGGGGAGCCGCGAAGCCGCGGACTTGAAGCAGGCGCTGATCGAGGAGGGCATGTGGTCGCAGTACCTTGAGGTCGCGATCGGCCCGGATGCCGAGGTGTTTTCCAAGTCGCCGGTGCTTTCGACCGTCGGCTCGGGCGCGCAGATCGGCGTTCGCTCGGATTCGG
>DATJHD010000059.1:0-5678 GCA_035494275.1 Croceibacterium sp. | reverse complement strand
GTTGATGCACAGCTTGTCCGGACAAGCCAGCTTCGCGCCCATCGCCAGGCCGAGGCCGTAGCCGAGCTGGGTCGACTTGCCCCAGCCGATGTAGCTGTGTGGGGTGACGCATTTCCAGAACGGAACCAGCTGGTCGCGCGGGGAGCCCGCGTCGTGGGTGACGATGGTGCCCGATACGTCGACGGTATCGTAGAGGTCGCGCAGAACGCGGTAGGGAGAAAGCGGCGAGGCATCGGAGGAGCGCTTGGCCTCCCATTGGGCGAGCCATTCGCGCTCGGCTTGCCTGATCCCTTGCGCAACCGGCTGGATTTCGCGCGGCCGTGGCACGCGGCGCCTTACCGCATCGAGCAGCGCCGAGAGCGTCAGCTTCGCGTCGCCGACCAGCGCTGCTTCGCTCGGCACAGACTTGTCGATGTCCAGTGGGTCGAGCGTCGCGTGGATCACGCGCTTGCCAGGCGGGATCGCCAGGCCGAATGGCGTCGCGGTGAAGCTGCAGCCCACGCCGAACAGCACATCGCACTCGGCGAGCCACTTCGCGACGCAGCCGTTGATGCCGTTGCCGCCCGAGCCGAGCGCCAGCGGGTGCGTCTCGTCGAACGCGCTCTTGCCGGGGAGGCTGGTCATCACCGGGATTGCGAGATGCTCCGCCACGGCGCGCAGCTCGGCGTAGGCCTCGGACCAGTGAATGCCCTGCCCGGCGTAGATCGCCGGGTTCTCGGCGGCGATTAGCAGTTCGGCCGCGGCTTCGACGTCGCGCGGGTCGGGCCCGCTCGTGACGACCTTGGCCGGCACATAGTCCATCTCGCCCGCGAACGGCTTCTCCAGAACGTCGTAAGGCAGCTCGATCACCACTGGTTGCGGCCGGCCGTTGCGCAACATCGCGAACGCGCGGCGCATCACAGGCACAACCTCGTCGCCGCTGGTCAGCGGCTCCGCGTGCTTCGCAAAAGTCGCCATCGAGCGGGTCGAGTTGAAATTGTACGGCAGGTAGGCCTGGCTGAGCGCGTAGCCCTGCGGCATCACCAGCACCGGCACGCTTTCGGCGAATGCCTGGGCGACGCCGCCCATCGCGTTCTCCGCGCCGGGGCCCTGCTGCATCACGAACACGCCCATTTCGCCGCCCTTGGACATGCGGCTCATCGCGTCGGCCATGTGCACGCCGGTGCGCTCCTGCCGGACGATAAGGGTGCGGATGTCGATCCGCGCGGCGGCTTCGAGGATCTGGTTGCGCGGGTAGCCGAAGACGACCGTCACGCCCTCGCGCTTCAGCACCGCCGCGATAGCGTCGGCGACGGTGCCGTTGGCGTGGACCGGTTGGTTCGCTTGGCCGTTGCCCTGTCTCATGGTTTCTCCCAAGATGCGCCTCAGCGGCTAGAACAGCCGGCAGGAGAGAGCAATGAAGCCGATCGAGCTCGGGCGCATGCGCATCCACAAGGTGCACGAGATGGACAGTCCCGTGCCGCTGCTGAGCCAGCTGCCGGGCACCACCGAAGCGGATATGCGCCGGCTGCTGGAATGGTACGACCAGCCCGACGAAGTGAATCCCGATCCCGAGACCAGCTTCATGACCTTCTCGGTCCACAGCTGGGTGATCGAGCTCGACGGTCGCACGATCCTGATCGATTCGTGCTGCGGCAACCACAAGACCCGCTCCTTGCCTGAGGTGAGCCAGCTCGACACCGATTACCTCGGCAACCTGCGCCGCGCCGGCTTCCAGCCGGACGACATCGACCTCGTGATGTGCACGCACCTGCACTTCGACCACGTCGGCTGGAACACCCGGCTGGAGAACGGCAAGTGGGTGCCGACCTTCGCCAACGCCCGCTACCTCTTCGGCAAGCGCGACTACGAGTATTTCAAGAGCAACCCCGAGGGCGAGGAGTTGCACCACGAGGCCTTCCTCGATTCCATTCTGCCAGTGATGGACGCCGGCAAGGCCGAGCTGGTCGACGAGGACCACATCGCCCACCGCGAGATCCACGACGGCATCTGGCTCGAGCCGGCATACGGCCATTCGCCTGGCTGTTGCACGATCAGCGCCGAGGCGGGCGGACCGCAGGCACTGTTCTGGGGGGACGTGATCCACCACCCCGTGCAACTCATCCGCCACGACTTGAAGTTCGCCTTCGACGCCGACGGAGCCATGGCCAGCGCCACGCGCGCGAGGACGATGCAGCGTGCGGCGGACGAGGAGCTGCTGTGCTTCCCGGCGCACTTCCGCCGTACCAGTGCAGGGCACGTGAAGCGCGACGGCGATGCGTTCCGGTACGAATGGGTCGAGGCTCGATAGGCCGGCTTCGCCGGCCATTATCCCTGCGCCAAGACGCTGGCGCGCCAAGAGGACGCGTCGGCGGCGATCGGGCACGACATGCTGGTGCGCTGGTCTCTTGGTGCGATTCGTCAATTAGCCGCTTCGCGGCGCACTTGATTACAAGTGAAACCGGGTGCAGGGGCCGCGCATGATCGACCGCACCGCGCTTCGCCAGGCCTTTCGCATGGACGAGGAGGCGTGCCTTGCCGAGCGGTTGCGGCAGGCGGCGCCGGGATCGCAGGTTCATCGCGAGGCCGCCGCGCTCGCCGCCCGGCTGATCGAAGGCGCGCGGCAACGCAAGGCGGCAGGGCTCGATGCCTTCCTGCAAAGCTACGGCCTCGCGACCGAGGAAGGCATCGCCCTGATGTGCCTCGCCGAGGCGCTGCTGCGGGTGCCCGACACCGAGACCGCCGACGCGCTGATCCACGACAAGCTGGCCGGCATCGACTGGGGCGAGCACCTCGGCGAGAGCAGCTCGACCTTCGTCAACGCCGCGACTTTCTCGCTGATGCTGACCGGGCAGGTGCTGCGCGGCCGCGAGGCCGAGGGCATGGCCGGCAACCTGCGCCGTGCGGTTGGGCGTCTGGGCGAGCCCGTGATCCGCCGGGCGACGCTGCAGGCAATGCGCATCCTCGGCGGGCAGTTCGTGTTCGGGCGGACGATCGACGAGGCGCTCAAGCGCGCCGCGCCGGAGCGCAAGCGCAGCCTCAGCCACAGCTTCGACATGCTCGGCGAGGCGGCGATGACCTTTGCCGACGCCGAACGCTACCGCTCTAGCTATGCCGCCGCCATCGCCCGGCTGGCCAGGGAAGCGAAGGGCGGCGTCAGGGCGAGCCCGGGGATCTCGGTCAAGCTCTCGGCGCTCTATCCGAGGTACGATTTCTACCATGGCGAGGCAGCCAGAGCGGCGCTGGTCCCGATGGTGCGCGAGCTCGCGCTGGCGGCAAGCAAGGCCGACATCCACGTCACCATCGACGCCGAGGAAGCCGAGCGGCTCGAGCTGTCGCTCGACATCATCGAGGCGCTCGCCGCCGACGAGGCGCTGTTCGCCAACGGGTGGCAGGGGTTCGGCATGGCGCTGCAGGCCTACCAGAAGCGCGCCGCGCCGCTCGCCGACTGGATCGTCGCGCTTGCCCGGCGGCACGGCCGGCGGCTGATGGTGCGGCTGGTGAAGGGCGCCTATTGGGACAGCGAGATCAAGCTCAGCCAGGTCGGCGGCTACAGCGATTACCCGGTATTCACCCGCAAGGTGGCGACCGACGTCTCCTACCTCGCCTGCGCCGCCAAGCTGCTGAATGCCGAGGATGCGATCTATCCCGCGTTCGCGACCCATAACGCCTACACCATCGGCGCGATCAAGGCGCTCGCCGCGGGCCGGGAGTTCGAGTTCCAGCGGCTGCACGGAATGGGCGAGGACGTCTACGAGGTGCTTGCCGAGCAGGAGGGCGAAAAGCCCACGCGCGTGCGCATTTACGCGCCGGTCGGTGGGCACAAGGACTTGCTCGCCTATCTCGTGCGCCGCTTGCTCGAAAACGGCGCCAATTCGAGCTTCGTCAACCGGATGGCCGATGCCGAAGTGCCGGTGCGCGAGCTGACGACCGATCCCGTGAAGGACCTTGTAAAGCTCAAGCCCCGCCGCAATCCCGCGATCCCGCTGCCGGCGGACATCTTCCCTGATCGCAGGAACAGCAAGGGCGTTGACCTCGCCGACCCGCTGGTGCGCGAGCCGCTGCTGGCCCAACTGCAGGCGCTGCACAGCCGCGAGTGGGCCGCCGCGCCGACGGTGCTTGCCGGCAAGGGCGGCGCGACGCACCCGATCCGCTCGCCGCAGGACAACAGCAAGATCGTTGGCCAGGTGCTTTACGCCCGCACCAAGGACATCGACCTCGCCTTCTCGCGCGCCGCCGCCGCCCAATTCGGGTGGGATTCGCTCGGCGGCGCGGCACGCGCCGCGCGGCTCGAGCGCGCCGCCGATCTCTACGAGGCGCACACCAGCGAGTTCATCTCGCTGTGCCAGCGCGAGGCGGGCAAGACCCTGCTCGATGCGGTGCTGGAATTGCGCGAGGCGGTCGATTTCCTGCACTACTACGCCGCTGAGGCGCGGCGGCTGTTCGCCGGACCGCTCCCGATGCCCGGGCCAACCGGCGAGGACAACACGCTGCGCCTCCATGGCCGAGGTGTCTTTGCCACTATCGCTCCGTGGAATTTCCCGCTGGCGATCTTCACCGGGATGACCGGCGCGGCGCTGGCGGCGGGCAATGCCGTTCTGGCCAAACCCGCCGAGCAGACGCCGCTGATCGCCGCACTGGCCGTGCGCCTGTGCCATGAAGCCGGGATCCCCGACGACGTGCTCCAGCTCCTGCCCGGCGACGGCAAGGTCGGCGCCGCCATCACTTCGGATCCGCGCCTCGCCGGGGTTGCCTTCACCGGCTCGACCGAGACCGCGCACGCGATCAACCGCGCGCTCGCCGCCCGCGATGGCCCGATCGCCACGCTGATCGCCGAGACCGGCGGGCAGAACGCGCTGATCGTCGACAGCTCGGCGCTGCCCGAGCAGGTGACTCGCGACGTGATGGCGAGCGCGTTCCAGTCCGCCGGCCAACGTTGCTCCGCCTTGCGCGTACTCTACCTGCAGGAAGACATCGCCGACACCACGCTGGAAATGATCCGCGGCGCTTTCGAGGCGCTGGTGGTCGGCGATCCGGATTTGGTGGAAACCGACGTCGGGCCCGTGATCGACGCAGACGCCAGGGCCGCGCTCGAGAAGCATGTCGCAGCGATGAAGAAGGCGGGCTGCCCGCTGTGGCGACGCGACCTGTCGACGAGCGCCAAGGCCGGCACGTTCGTTGCGCCAACGATCATCGAGATCGACTCGATCCACGAGTTGAAGCGCGAGAACTTCGGCCCCGTCCTCCAGGTCGTCCGCTGGAAGGCGGGCAACCTCGCCGGGGTGATCGATGAGATCAACTCGACCGGCTTCGGGCTGACACTGGGCCTTCACAGTCGCATTGATTCGGTACGCCGCTTCGTCGAGGCGCACGCGAAAGTCGGCAACATGTACGTCAACCGCAACCAGATCGGCGCGGTCGTCGGCAGTCAGCCCTTCGGCGGCGAGGCTCTCTCGGGCACCGGCCCCAAGGCGGGTGGCCCGCACTACCTGCCACGCTTCGCGATCGAGCGGGTGGTCACGGTCGACACGACCGCGGCGGGCGGGAATGCGAGCCTGCTGGCCGGGGGATAAGTCGCGCTGTCCCTTGCCGCGGGTGCGGCGCTCCGGAATCCCTAGATCATGTCGATTCTCTCCGACCGCTGGATTCGCCAACAGGCGCAGGCGCACGGCATGATCGAGCCGTTCGTCGAGGGCCAG
>DATJHD010000058.1:0-12275 GCA_035494275.1 Croceibacterium sp. | reverse complement strand
GGCGAGGGCGCGCTTGCCGGGCTGCTGCAGGAGCTCGGCCTGTTGCCGCTGGCGGAACGCGCGGTGACGATCGGCAGTCGCCGCGCGCGCTACGGCCCCATCCTGCTGCTGGCGGCGGCCATCGCGCTCGTCGCCCTGAAGATGTTGACCGTTGCCGTGGCGTTCTTCGGCGCGGCCGTGCTGACGGTGGCGATTGGCTCGCTGTCGATGCGCGAGGCCTATCGCGCGCTCGAGCCGGAAGTCCTGGTGCTCATCGGCGCGCTTACTCCGCTGAGCGAAGCGATCCACGCCAACGGCGGCACCGCGCTCATCGCGCACGAGCTTGCCTCGCTGCTGACGGGGGCGACGCCGATGATCGTGCTCGGCGGCATCATGCTGGCGGCGATGATCTGCGCGCCGTTCCTGCACAATGCGCCCACCGTGCTGATCCTTGCGCCGATAGCCGTGGGGCTGGCGCAGAAGCTGGGCCTCAATCCAGACGCCTTGCTGATGGCGGTGGCGACCGGCGCCGGATGCGATTTTCTGACGCCCATCGGCCACCAGTGCAACACGCTGGTGCGCGGGCCGGGAGGATACCGGTTCGGCGACTACGCGCGGCTTGGGTTTCCCCTGTCGATCATCGTGATCCTCCTCGGCACGCCGCTGATCGCCTGGGTGTGGGGCCTCGGCGCGGGCTAGCCGAGGGCTAAGCGACGTTGGCGGCGACGCCTCCGAGCCGTTCGAGGAAGGCGGGCCGGTCGGGGACGAGATCGCTCAGCCGGTAGCTGTCGAGGTGCTCGAGAAAGGCTGCAAGCGCGCCGCTCAAGGCCGGCTTCAGACCGCACAGGCCGTTCACCGCGCAGCCGCTCGCGCCGGGAAAGCAGCCGACGAAGCTGTCGAGGCTCTCAAACCGGCGGACGACGTCGCCGACGACAATTTGCTGCGCCGGCCGGGCGAGGCGCATTCCGCCGCCGCGGCCGCGGAAGGTCTCCACGAACCCTTCCGCCTGCAGCTTCTGGGCGACCTTGGCGAGATGATTGCGCGAGATGCCGTACCGCCGGGCGATGTCGTCGACCGACAACTGGCGCTCCGCGGCAGCGAGCGCCATCAGCACCCGGAGAGCGAAATCTGTCTGGAGATTCAGCTGCATAAAAATAGGTATATCAGATATTGCTTTATACCGCAATGCAACATATCTACGGGAGCCAGCCAAGGATCATTCGAGTCGCCCATGTCCACCGCAGCCACCGAATCCCGCGGGACCGATCCCGAGAGCCGCGCCTACGCCCAGCAGAAGCGCGACGAAAAGCGCCTCGCCGCCGAAGCGATCGGCGTCGACGCCGCGTACATCGATCACTTCGTCGAAACCTTCTACGGCAAGATCCAGCAGGACGACCTGCTCGGCCCCATCTTCAACGCACGCATCGCCGATTGGCCTGCGCACCTCGCGCGAATGAAGGCGTTCTGGCGCTCGGTGCTGCACAACAGCGGCGAGTTCGCCGGCAACCCGATGCTCAAGCACATCGTCATCCCCGGCCTCGAGGCCGGGCATTTCGCGCACTGGCTCGAATTGTTCTACCAGACGCTGCGCGATGCCGAGGCTGATCCCGCGGCCACCGCGCTCGTCGGCGGGCGGGCGCGCATGATCGCCGACAGCCTGCTCACCGGATACGTCATGCAGCGCGAGGGCCTGTCCGGCGGCCGCGCAGGAAAGGACCTCCCCCATGTCTGAAGCCGTTCCCAAGCAAACCGCCCTCGCCGAGCCGGCAACGCACGACGTCGTCGCCGACCATCTCGGCGCCGCCCATGCCGCCGAGGTCAACGACAACGCTGACGCCAGCCATCTCCAGGCCGGCGAGGCGCGCCATTTCGAAATCCCCGCGCGGCTGTGGTACGCGATGATCGTCTTCTACGGCCTGTTCCTGGCGGCGATGTTCGGGGCGACCGGCGGCGGCTACACGACGCTGATCCTGGTGGTCGCGGCCGGGCTCGTGGCGATGTTCTTCGGAACGGCCAAGGCAACGCTGAAGCACGGTCCGGTGCAGCCGCGCAGCCCGCTCGAAAGCGGCAGCTTCACCCTCTCGACGCTCTCCGGTGCGATGCGCGAGCGCGAGGTTGCGATCCAGATGCTGATCGTCCCCGCCTGCGTCGCGTTTTTCGGTTTCGCGATCCTGCTGATCCGCCTGTGGGCCGCATGACAACGGGCGGCGGCCCGGTCGCCCGCAACGGCGGTCGGGCCATCCTTTGGAGGTTAATTGCATGACCCGGCTAGGAACGCTCGTGAGTAATCTCTATTCGCCTTCCATGCCCGATAAGCCCAACGCACTCACAGAGCTTCGGCGAATGCTGAAGTGGATCGTCGCGATCGCCGTCCTGATGGTCGTCGGTGCCCTGGCGTTCGAAGCCAGCCAGGGGCCGCTCTATGCCAACCAGGTCGTGGCGACGATCCTCGGCGTGTTCATCTCGATGGTGCTCGGCTGCGGGCTCTTCGCGCTTGCCTTCTTCAGCTCGAAAAGCGGTCACGACGATGCCGTGCAGGACGCGACCGACCGTCGGCAAGAGCAGGACAGGACAGACTGAGCCCGCTTGCGATGGACCTCATCGCGCCTCGCGGCGACCTTCCGTTCGGCAGCCACGCCTATCGGACCATCGGCCCGTTCGATGCCGAAAGCCTGCCCGCCGGCCTGCGCGCAGAGCACCGGCTGAAAGAGGGCACCTTTGGCGTGCTGGAGCTCACCCAGGGGTCGCTCCGCTTCGTCTGGGATGACGGCCGCGGCGGGACCGAGGCGCTGAACGCTCCGGCGAGGCTCGTGGTGCCGCCGCAAGTGCCGCATCACGTCGAGAGCGACGGCCCTTTTGCGCTCACCATCGGCTTTTACCGGCTCTAGCGGCGGCGCAGGTTCTCCCGCGTAAGCTGGGCGAGGCTGGTCTTGCCCATCAGCTTCATGTCACGGACGATCTCCGCCTCCATCAGCGCGAGCGCCCGTTCGACACCCGCCTGTCCGGCAGCGGCGAGCGCATAGAGGTAGAGACGCCCGCCCGAGACGGCCCTCGCGCCCAGGCTGAGCGCCTTCAGCACATGCGTCCCGCGCCGGACACCGCCGTCGAGGATCACTTCCACCCGGTCGCCCACCGCGTCGACGATTTCGGCCAGCTGGTCGAACGGCGCGCGGCTGCCGTCGAGCTGGCGGCCGCCGTGGTTCGAGACGAAGATCGCATCGACCCCCATGTCCGCCGCGCGGCGTGCATCACCGACCGACATCACGCCCTTGAGCGCGAACCTGCCGCCCCAATCGTTGCGCAGCTTCTCGGCCGCGGCCCAATCCATCGTCTGGTCGAGCATTTCGCTGAAATAGGACTGGATCGATGCCGCAACGTCGCTGCCGGCGGCGACGTGCCTTTCGAGGTTGGGCAGCGAGAAGCGCTCTCGGAACAGGTAATCGAGCGCCCAGCGCGGCTTGCTGGCGTAGCTGAACGCGCTCGCCGGCGTGATCCGCGGCGGGCTGGTGAAGCCGGTGCGCAGGCAGCGCTCGCGGTTGCCGCCGACGATCGTGTCGACCGTCAGCGCCACGGCATCAAACTTTGCCGCCTTGGCCATCTCCAGCAGCGCCGCGTTCAGGCCGCGGTCCTTGTGGTAGTAGTACTGCAGCATCTTCGGGCCTGAGAAATTCGCGCCGATCTCCTCCATGCTCACGCTGGCGAGGCTCGAGATGCCGAACCACACGCCGAACTTCTCCGCCGCGGCCGCCACCGCGCGCTCGCCCTGCCAGTGGAACAGGCGCTGCAGCGCGGTCGGGCTGAGCATCAGCGGCAGCCGCGTGGTCTTGCCGAGCACCGTTGCGGAGGTGTCGATCGACTCGACGTTGACCAGCACGTCCGGCACCAGGTCGACGTCGTCGAACGCGGCGGTGTTGCGCGCCTTGGTTGCCTCGTCGTCGCCGCCACCGTCGATGTAATGGAAGACGGGAAAGGGCAGGCGTCGCCGAGCAAGCTCGCGGAAATCCGCGACATTGTGGCAATCCGCCAGCGTCCTCACCCGTCCGATGCGCATCGCGCGCGGTGATAGCGCTCGCGAACGATTTGCCAAGCTCCGGCGGCGTTCATGTGCAATTCAGTTTACGAGTGTAGTCGTAACGTTGACGGGTGTAGTCGTTAAGGGAGAACGACGTGGCCGAGCCATCAGAGGATCCGGGCGAACGCATCAGCGAGGCCGAGCACGCGGTGATGGAGGCGCTGTGGCGGAACAGTCCGCTCACCGCCGCCGAGGTCAGCGATCGAGTAGCTCCGGAGCGGGGCTGGAGCCTCGCCACGGTGAAGACGTTGCTGTCGCGACTGGTCGCCAAGAAGGCGGTCGCCACCGCGCCCGACGGGCGCCGCTTCCTCTATTCCCCGGCCATCGAGCGCACCGACTACGTCGACGGTGAGTCGCGCCGCCTGGTCGATCGTTTGTTCGGCGGCCGCGCCGCGCCGCTGCTGGTCCACCTCGTCGAATCCGAAGCGCTCAGCGACGAGGATATCGCCGAGATCGAGCGCCTGATCCGGGAGTTCAGGAAATGACCGCCTGGCTCATCGACACGCTGCTCTACACCGGAGTGCTGATCGCGCTCGTCCTGCTGCTGCGGCGCCCCGTCGCCCGCTATTTCGGGCCCAAGCTCGCCTACGCGCTCTGGGCGCTGCCGGCGTTGCGGCTGATGCTGCCGCCGATCGAGCTGCCGGCGAGCATGGCGCCCCAACCGGCGCCACTGGGCGACCAGGCGCTGCTCGCGCTGGCGATGACCGCACAGGCCTTTCCGGCGGAGGCGCCCGCGCCGACGCCGCTGTGGGAACGCACGGACCTGTGGCTCGCGTTCTGGCTCGCCAGCGCGGCGGTGTTCCTCGCGTGGCGCATCAAGAGTTACTTGTGCATGCGCCGCGAGCTTCTGGCCGAGGCGCGCCCCGTGGGCGAGGTCGGCCGCATCCGGCTCGTCGAGACCCCGGCGGTCAGCTCGCCCGTGGCGTTCGGGCTGCGGGACAAGGTCGTCGCGCTGCCGCCGCTGTTCATGGCGATGGAGGACCGCCCGGCGCGCGACCTCGCCATCGCGCACGAGCTCGCGCACCATCGCGGGCACGACATCGCCGCCAATTTTGCCGCCCAGCCGCTGCTGGCGCTGCACTGGTTCAACCCGCTGGCATGGGTCGGCTGGCGCGCCATGCGGCGCGACCAGGAAGCGGCCTGCGACGCGCGCGTCCTCGAAGGTTGCGGACGCGAGCAGCGGGCTGCCTACGCCGGCCTCATCGCCGGGTTCGCCGCCGGGCCGCGGCTGGCGCTCGTGGCGCCGATCGCCTGCCCGATCATTGGCGAGAAATCGATCATTCACCGCCTGAGGAGCCTCAACATGTCCGACGTATCCCCCCGCCGCCGCATGCTCGGCCGGCTCCTGCTCGCCGGTGGCGTGCTGGCGCTGCCGCTGACAGCGTCGTTCAGCTACGCCGCGGCGCAGGACAGCGATCCGCAGGCCGTGCCGGTGCCGCCGTCGGACGCACCGCCGGCGCCTCCGGTTCCGCCCCGGCCGCCGCAAGCGGCCGACGCTCCCCAGGCGCCGCAGGCGAGCGAAGCGCCGCGCGTGCAACGCTTCGGGCTGCACCGCGACGGCGCCGATGCCCGCGCTCCGCGCGTGGAACGCCATCGGTTCGTCTTCGAGGCTGACGGCCCGCTCTCGCCTGAAGAGAGCAAGCGTCTCGAGCAGATGAGCAAGGAATGGGAGAAGAAGGGCGCCGAATGGCGCGCCAAGGCGGGCGAATGGCAGAAGACGGCCAAGGACCAGCAACGCCTCGCGCTCGCCTTCGCCGGGGAGGTGCCCGAAGTTTCCGAGGACTGCGGCAAGACCGACGGTTCCGCCACCCGCTCATGGAACGACGACAAGGGCCACCGGCACATCGTCATCTGCGAACGGATCGTCCGCGACCACGCGCGCATGGCCGAGCACATGGCGCAGATGGCGGTGCCGCGCGCGATGATGGGCCTACGCCAGGCGCGGGAGGCCATCGCCGCCAACAGCGAGATCAGCGCATCGGTGAAGCAGGAAGTGCTCGCCGACCTCGACAGGGAAATCGCCCGGCTCGAAGCCGAGCACTGAGCGCTCCCGGGGGCCGGCCCCGGCGACGGAAGGGGAGGTAGGGGGCCCCTTGCGCCATTTTCCTGGATCAGGCCCGCATGTACCTGTCGCAGGCGGTGTCGTCGGCGCTCTGCAGGCCGGTCCTGAGCGCGGTCATGCGTTGCGCGCTGGTGCCGTGGGTGAAGGTCTCGGGATTGACCGACTGCCCGGCGTTCTTCTCCAGCGTGTCGTCGCCGATCGCGCTCGCCGCGGTCATGCCTTCCTCGAAGTCCCCCGGCTCGATCAGATTGCGGTTCTTGCCCGCCCACACGCCGGCGTAGCAATCGGCCTGCAGCTCCATCATCACCTGGTAGCGGCTGGCGTTACGAGGGTCCTGCTGCTGCGCGCTGGCGATCTGGTCAGCGATGCCGGTCAGCTTCTGCACATGATGGCCGTACTCGTGGGCGATCACGTAATAGCGCGCGAAGTCGCCCTTGGCGCCGAGCTGCTGGGCGAGCTGGTCGTAGAAACTGGTGTCGATGTAGATGCCCTCGTCGTTGGGGCAATAGAACGGGCCCATCGAGGACGATGCGCCTCCGCAGCCGGAATTCGTGCCGCCCTGGTAAAAAACCAGCTCCGGCTGGTGCCACTGCACGTTCTGGTTCTGGAAGACCGCGCGCCAGGTGTCGTTGAGCGACGACAGCGCGTTGCACGCCTCGGTCGCGTACTGGTTCTCGCTGCAGATCTGCGCCGCGCTCTCGCCGGGCTGGCCCGCCTGTCGGGAATAGCTCTGGTCGGACACCTGTCCGCCGCCGAGGAACTGCATCGGGTCGGCGCCGAACACGAAATAGGCGATGAGCGCGATGACGATCGTGCCGCAGCCGATGGAGCCGCCGCCGATCGGCAAGCCCATGCCCCCGCCTTCGCCGCGCCGCACGCGGATATTGTTGGGATCGAATGGACCGAGCCTCATTCTTGCTGGACCTCCGCTGAGCCTGTCGTAAGGGTTCCCGGTCCAATCGCCAAGGAGGGATGAATGTTCCTGTCGGGCAAACGCGCGCTGGTCACCGGCTCGACCTCGGGCATCGGCCTCGCCATCGCCCGTGCGCTGGGCGAAGAGGGCGCCGAGGTGGTGCTCAACGGCTTCGGCGACCCGGCCGAGATCGACAAGCTGTGCAAGGCTCTCGGCGCAATCCACATCGCTGCCGACCTCACCACTCGCGAAGGCGTCGAGGCGCTGATGAACGGCGCCGGGCCGGTCGACATCCTGGTCAACAACGCCGGCATGCAGCACGTCGCCCCGATCGAGGAATTCCCGCCCGAGAAGTGGGACGCTATCATCGCGCTCAACCTGTCGGCCGCATTCCACGCCGCGCGCCTCGCCGTGCCCCACATGAAGCACCAAGGCTGGGGCCGGATCATCGCCACCGCCAGCGCTCATTCGCTCGCCGCAAGTCCATTCAAGGCCGCCTACGTCGCCGCCAAGCACGGCATTGCCGGGCTGACCAAGGTTCTTGCGCTGGAGCTCGCCGAGCATGGCGTCACCGCCAATTGCATCAGCCCCGGCTATGTCTGGACGCCGCTGGTCGAGAACCAGATCCCCGACACGATGGCCGCCCGCGGCATGACGCGCGCGCAGGTGCTCGACCAAGTCCTCCTCGCCAAGCAGCCGACCAGGAAGTTCGTCCAGCCCGAGGAGGTCGCCGCTTTGGCCGTGTTTCTGTGTCGCGAGGAGGCGCAGAATATCAGCGGGGCTAACTACTCCATCGATGGCGGCTGGACGGCGGAGTGACGGGGCCGGAAGCTGTATTAGTCATGTGATACACGGTCCGCGGGAGGCGCGATATAACAGATTGTCCCAAGTGTCGCGGCCGGATGACTCAAGGCTACGCATACCTTCCCGACGTCGGCAGCCGGGTGAAGTGGATGGATGGCGAACCCGGCTTCTGGAAGGCGCTGACCAACAGCCTGCGTAAGAAGGCTTCGGACCTGACGGCCCGGCGCTGCACGCAGTGCGGCTACGTCGAGTTCTTCGCCGATCACCAGGCACGACCGGTCAAGACGCTGGAGTCGATCGACGAGGAGAACGAGCGCCTGCGCAACCTTGTCACCAAGCTGCAGGACCGGGTGGCGACCCTCGAAACCATCGCTACCGACCCTGCCGAGCGCACTGCGCGGGAGATCGAGAGCTTGCGCAGCGTGCCGCAAGCGGAGCGCGACGAAAAGAGCTAAGCGAAATCCTTCCCGGGACGGGGAGGAGACCCCAGCGAAAACCCGCCGCCAAAGCGACTGGTCCTGTCGCCCTGAATTCGTTTCACGGGCCATCGGATCTAAGGCGCGGCGGTTGAACAAGGGTGCGGCGGCGCCGCTCCGGGGAGGCAAGCGCGCGCGCTCGCTGAAGACATCGATGGTGAAAGAAGTCCAGCCCGACGAAGATCGATGGCTGGGCGGTAGCGCGCTCAACCCCGCTTGATCTTCTCCATCGGCCGGCCCTTGGCGAGCTCATCGACCAGCTTGTCGAGCCAGCGTGCCTGTTGCTCGACCGGGTCCTCGATATCCTCGATGCGATAGCCGCAGATCGTGCCTTTGATCAGCGGCGCGGCGGGATTCATCCGCGGCGCTTCGGCGAAGAAGGTCTCGTA
Organism: Croceibacterium sp.; assembly: GCA_035494275.1. Lineage (GTDB taxonomy): Bacteria > Pseudomonadota > Alphaproteobacteria > Sphingomonadales > Sphingomonadaceae > Croceibacterium_B. Next base: position 3,580 of record DATJHD010000058.1, on the reverse strand, counting down.
ATCCGTCCCGCGCGTGATCTGGTCGTCGAGCCCGGCGCGGTCGTAGCCGGTCAGCCAGAATGTGACCTCGTCGACCTCCGCCTCCGTGCGTCCTTTCGCGACGGCCTTGCGGACCAGCATCGGATAGACCTTGGCAAACTTCAGCGCGCGGATGTTCATTCTTGGCATCGCAATCGCTCCTGTCTGTCAGAATCTCGCTTATCCCACGAACTTCGAACAGTCAGAAGCAGCGAATGGGAAGCTTTCCGGACGAAGGATGGTCGGGTGAGCGCCGAGCAGGCCCGCGGGACGAGGATCAGGCGGCTACCGGGCGTCACGACGACCTCCGCGATCGTCATAGCAATGCATCTATGTCCATGATCAGAATATCATCCCTCCTCAATATCAGCCAATGCCGAGAGTCATAGGAATTCTGCGTGTCACCTTCTTTCTTTTTAGGAATATTTTTTCTGATCTCCGTCTTTTTGTCATTCGATTTTGTCATTTTTTGCAATGTATTGTTCGGTGTCATCATGTATGTTTGTATGGAATTGTACTTGAATCTGGCTATCGCCAGTGCGTTGGCAAACCTGGCCATCGTGCGTCGCGTCTCAAGTGGCACACGAGCCCCCCACTAGCGATTGTCACAAACCGCGTTTACATGGGCCGCCACGAATCGCTCCGCACAAGGAACCAGTGGCGCTCATGGAAATCGAAACCGGCCTCACCTTTGACGACGTCCTCCTGAGGCCGGCCGAGAGCGAGATCGTTCCCTCCCAGGCGAGCACCAAGACCTGGCTGACGCGCGAGATCGGGCTCAACATTCCGATCCTCTCCTCGGCGATGGACACCGTGACCGAGGCGGAGATGGCCATCGTGATGGCGCAGCTCGGCGGCATCGGAGTGCTTCACCGCAACCTGACGGTCGAGGAGCAGTGCGACGCGGTGCGGCGCGTGAAGCGCTTCGAGAGCGGGATGGTCGTCAACCCGATCACCATCACGCCCGATGCCACGCTGGGACAAGCACAGGCGCTGATGCGCGAGCATTCGATCAGCGGCATCCCGGTCGTCGACAAGACCGGCAGGCTGTGCGGCATTCTTACCAATCGCGACGTGCGTTTCGCCGACAACCCGAAGCAGCCCGTGAGGGAGCTGATGACGCACGAGAACCTCGCGACGGTGTCCGCCGCGGTCACCCAGGACGAGGCGCGGCGCATCCTCCACCAGCGGCGGATCGAGAAGCTGCTGGTGGTCGATGACGCATACAAGTGCGTCGGCCTGATCACGGTGAAGGACATCGAGAAGGCGGTGCTCTTCCCCGAGGCGACCAAGGACGCCGGAGGGCGCCTGCGCGTCGCCGGAGCCAGCACCGTCGGCGACAAGGGCTTCGAGCGCACCGAGGCGCTGATCGACGCCGAGTGCGACGTGATCGTCATCGATACCGCCCACGGCCACAACAAGGATGTGGCGAGGGCGGTCGAACGGGTGAAGCGGCTATCCAACTCGGTCCAGCTGATCGCCGGCAACGTCGCCACCGCCGAGGCGACCAAGGCGCTGATCGACGCCGGGGCGGACGGGGTGAAGGTCGGCATCGGCCCGGGCTCGATCTGCACCACGCGGATCGTCGCCGGCGTCGGCGTGCCGCAGCTGACGGCGATCATGGACGCCGCGAGCGTCGCCGGCGACGTGCCGATCATCGGCGACGGCGGCCTCAGGACCAGCGGCGATGCCGCCAAGGCGCTTGCCGCCGGGGCCTCGACGGTGATGATCGGCAGCTTGCTCGCCGGCACCGAGGAGGCGCCCGGCGAGACGTTCCTTTACCAGGGCCGCGCCTACAAGGCCTATCGCGGGATGGGCAGCGTCGGCGCGATGGCCCGGGGCAGCGCCGACCGCTATTTCCAGCAGGACATCCAGGACCAGATGAAGCTGGTCCCGGAAGGCATTGAGGGGCAGGTGCCGTTCAAGGGCCCGGCGCGCGACGTCGTCCACCAGCTCGTCGGCGGCATCAAGGCAGCGATGGGTTACACCGGCAGCGCAACGATCGAGGAGCTGCGCAAGCGCGGCCGGTTCGTCCGCATCACCAACGCCGGGCTTTCCGAAAGCCACGTCCATGACGTCAGCATCACCCGCGAGGCGCCGAACTATCCGACGCGCTGAGCCGTGACGCCGTCGGCGCGCGTCCAGTCGGCGATTGAGCTGCTCGACGCGATCATCCATGCCGCTCGCGGGAAAGGCGCGCCGGCCGACCGCATTCTCGCCGAGTGGTTCCGCGGCAATCGCTTCGCGGGCTCGAAGGATCGCCGGGCGATCCGCGACCTCGTCTTTGCGGCAATCCGTGCGTGCGGCCCGGTCCCGCCGAGCGGCCGCGCGGCGATGCTGCGACGGGCCGAAGGCGATCCGGCGCTGCGCGCGCTGTTCGATGCTTCGCGATACGGGCCGGCGCCGATCGGCGATGACGAGCCGGTCGCCGAGGGAGGTATCGCACCCGTGTGGCTTGCCGCGGCGCTCGGGGAAAGCGGCATTTCCGGCGAGGAAGCTCGAGCCCTGCTCGGGAGGGCGCCGCTCGATGCGCGCGTGAACACGCTCAAGGCTGACAGCGGCAGTCTCTCGTTGCCCGAGCCGGGTGAGCCGCTGCCTACGCGGCAAGGACTGCGCTTTAAAGCGGGAACAGCGCTCGAGCAGTGGCCCGCCTATCGCGACGGGCTGATCGAGGTCCAGGACGCGGGAAGCCAGCTCGCCTGCGAGGCGGTGGCGGTGCGGCCTGGCGAAACCGTGATCGACTTGTGCGCCGGGGCAGGGGGCAAGACGCTCGCGCTCGCGGCGGCGATGGACAACGCCGGCACGCTGATCGCCGCAGACACCGACCGAACGCGCTTGTCGCGCCTGGCTCCCCGCGCCGAACGGGCAGGGGCGTTTGTCTCGGAAACAATCCTGCTCGACCCCGGCCGCGAGCTGGAGGCGCTGGAGGCCTGGCGCGGCCGGGCCGATGCGGTGCTGGTCGACGCGCCCTGCTCGGGGACCGGGACCTGGCGCCGCAATCCCGAAGCGCGCTGGCGCCTCATTCCTGCCGACCTCGACCGATATGCCGGCACCCAGGAGCGGCTGCTGGAAATCGCCGGCGAACTCGTGCGTCGAGGAGGGCGCCTGATCTACGTCGTGTGTTCGCTGCTCGATGCCGAAGGGGCGGACCGGATCGCGAGTTTCCTGGCGGCGCATCCGGATTGGCGCGTCGATCCGCCCGCGCTTGCGCTCGGGCGCCCCCATGGAACCGGAATCCGCCTGACCCCGTTCCACGACGGCACGGACGGATTTTTCATCGCACGTCTAGAAAAGCCGTGTTAGCTTCCGTGCAAATGGCCGGCCCAGGATCACGCCCCGCGCCCGCGCTCAAGGAGATGCTCATGCGTTACGTCGCTCCAGCCCTTGCCCTCTCGCTCGCCGTGGCGCTTACGGCCAGCGTGGGCATGAGCGCCGAGCGGCAGCCGGACCCGCGCGCCGCCGCCCTCGTCGTGCAAGGCAAGAGCCACCTCGCCGCCGGCCAGGTGCAGAGCGCGATCGACAGCTTCGAGGCAGCGCTCGCGGTCGATCCGGGCTACACCGG
>DATJHD010000057.1:0-7201 GCA_035494275.1 Croceibacterium sp. | reverse complement strand
GGAACTTACCGGCCGCTGTGAACGTTGGGCGAGGACACAACTCGGAGACCTCGTCATGCTTTGGACCATCGCAGTCATTCTCGTGATCCTGTGGCTCTTGGGCTTCCTCGCCTTCCACGTCGGCGGCGGCCTCATTCACCTGCTGCTTGTGCTCGCAGTGATCGTGATCATCTGGCAGCTCGTCACCGGCCGGCGCTCGGTCTGAACCCTGTTCCCGTGTCGCCGGGGTGGCGGCACGGGCCAGGAGCCATCCCCCGGGAGCCGTTGCCGATGTCGATCGGGCTGATCCTCGTCATTATCGTCGTCATCGCCCTGCTCGGCGGGTTTAGCGGCCGCGTGCGCGGATACGGCTATGGCTACGGCCACCGCGGCATCGGCTGCCTCGGGCTGGTCTTGATCATCATCCTGGTGCTGTGGCTGATGGGTCGTCTGTGAGGACTTACATTTCCCGGCTGTCGTAGGCCCATTGCAGCAGCGCCTGGCGCTGCCGCGGCCGGCAGAACGGATCGCCCGGCTCGCAATTCCGGCGCACTTGCGCCGCGTGGCGGGCGAAGGCGCGCCAGCGGGCGATCTGGCGGGCGTCGTCGTCCATCCGGCGGCCCGAGTAATAACGGCAATACCACTGGAACCAGCCGCGCGGGTCGTCCGGGTGGATCCATCCTCTTGCGCGCCACACCGAGAGCGGCTGACTGGCCTCGACGCCGTAGTAGTTGAGCGACGAGTCGGCCTGATCGGGCGAAAGCTTGGCGTGGGCGAACCAGCTCGCCGGGAATTCGGCGCGGCAATCGGTCATGTACTTGCCGCCGAACACGCCAAGCGCGAGCGTTTCGGCCGGGGTCAGGTCCGGCTTGAAGCCGGGGTCGAACCGCTCGCCCATCGGAACGACGCGGGTATAGCGGTAACCCTGCTGCATCCTATCGTTGACGATGATTGTGGCGGGCAAAAGTGAAAGCCTCAGAGGTCCGTTCGCCTGCGCGTCAGCAGCGAGAGCATGGCCAATGCCGCCCTTCCGGCAAGGAAGATCCGCTCGGTCAGGTCGTACCAGAAAGCGGGATGGCGCGAGATGAAATGAACGCCGCTACCCGGAGCGGCGAACTTCATCGGATCATGGACCAGACCTGGATCTTTCATCTGTTCGACCGCGGCGGGCTTCCAATACGCGGCATGACAAGAGCCCGAGACCAAACTCACGCCGCCAGCGCCCCCAATCAACCATTTCAAATGTCATTTCAACATGACCCCAGCAACCGGCCCAATCCGCGCCGCAAGTCCATCGCCGCCTGATCGGCAAGCGTCGTTTGCGGCACCATCTCGAACGCGTGGATTGCGCCAGGATAGACGTGCAGCTCCACCTGCACGCCGGCGTCGATCAGGCGGCGGGCGTGGTCGAGATCCTCGTCGAGGAACAGGTCGAGCGCGCCGGTGACGATGTAGGCGGCCGGCAGGCCGGAGAGATCCTCGGCGAGCGCGGGAGAGAACCAGCCCTTGCGGTCGTCGGTGGGCGCGTAATCGCCGCGCAGGGCTTCCCAGCCGAAACGGTTCTTCTCGCGGGTCCACAGCCATTCGCCGGTGTGGCGGTTGCGGTAGGGGCAATCAGGGCCGCCGGTGCGCCAGTCGAGCATCGGATAGACCAGCACTTGTCCCGCGAGCCTCGGTCCGCCGCGGTCGCGGGTCATCTGCGCGAGGCTCGCGGCAAGGCCGCCGCCGGCGCTTTCGCCCATGACGAGGATGCGAGCGGGATCGACCCCGAGCTCCTCGGCATGCGCGGCCAGCCACAGCAGCGCGGCGTAATTGTCCTCCTGTGGCCCGGGGAACGGTGTTTCCGGGGCGAGGCGGTAGTCGACCGAGACCACCACGCAATCGTGCTCCAGCGCCAGCGGGCATTTCGTAACCGTGGCGGTGTCGGGCACGCCGACAACCATCCCGCCGCCGTGGAGATGGAGGATGGCGGCACGGCCGGCCTGCGTGCTCGGTGGATTCATCACGACGAGCCTTACATCCGGTCCGTGCTCGTTGGGCGCGAAAGCTTGCGTGACGGGGAATGGCGGCGGGGGCAGGTCGGCGCCGGCAAACAGCGGGTCGCGGCGGATGGTCTCGAGCGTTTGGTGGGTTAGGGCCCGGTCCGGCATCTCCAGCATCAGGAGGATTTCCGGATCGACCAGGTGACGCGTCTTGCTCATGCGGCCCTCCCCTTGCGGCGAGGGCAGGCTACGCGATTGTCGTCCCGAAGGGGAGAGGGGTCAGGCGGCGCGCAACTCGGCGAGCTGGCGGCGCACGGCGAGGAGGCGGCGGCAGGCGCTGAGCGGATGGGTGATCACGAACAGGGTCACGGGGCGTACTCCTCCTTGGACTTGCCGTCCGTTCTCCCCTGACATGGTTAAGAAAGAGCTAACGTAGAGTGCGTACGCGCTCACCCTACTCGGGCGCGATGTGGAAGATGCGTTCTGCATTGCCGTGGCACAAGGCGTGGCGCTCGGCGTCGGTGCACTCGAATTGCTCGATGAAGCGCACCGCCGGCTCCATCGGCTGGTAGGGGTAGTCGATCGCCCACATCACGTTGTCGATGCCGAGCTTGTCGATCGAATAGCGCAGAGCCAGCGGGTCCTCGACGCCGCTGTTGGTGACATAGAAGTTGTCCTGGAAGTATTCCGCCATGCTGCGCTTCGTCTTCTTCGCCCGGCCGGCGCTCTGCGCGCGGGTATTCATGAAATTGAGGCGCCAGAGCCAGAACGGCACCGCCTCGCCCATGTGGCCGATGCAGACCTTGAGGTTGGGGAATTCGTCGAACACACCGCCGGCCATCATCCGTACCACGTGGGTGCCGACTTCCATGCCGTAGCCCCACATCGCGCTGTCCATTCCGTAGTCCTGCAGCGGGCCTTTGAAGCCGTAGCTGGCGGCGCGCGGGTGGATGTAGAGCACGCGGTCGAGCGCCTCGGCGGCTTCGAGGATCGGCCAGAACTTGGGATCGTCCAGATACTCATCGTAGGTGTGAGAGTTGACCATGAAGCCATTGAGCTTGAGGTCTTTTATCGCCCTTTCCATCTCCTTCGCAGCGCGCTTGGGGCTGTGCGGGGCGAAGCTGGCGAGGCCGGCGAAGCGCGTCGCGTACTTGTGCGTCAGCTCGGCCAGGCGGTCGTTGGCGAGCACCGCCAGCTCGTGCGCGGTGTCGGCGTCGAACATCTGCACGCCCGGCGCGGTGAGCGCGAGGAGGTGCATGTCGACGCCGTACTGGTCCATCTGCTTGAGGCGTGTGTCCTCGGCATCGAGCAGGCCGCCGAGGAACGGGAACGCATCGTACCCTGGCTCACCCGGCTCCACGGTGTAGATCCCGCCGACGAGCTGCTTGTCGAGGCTTTGCGACGGACCTTCGGCCACCTTCTTCAGCTCTGCGGCGACTTCGGGGATGGTCCAGGCTTCCTCGGTGGCGATCAGGCGCATGCGTCTCTCCTCGTGAGTTTGCGCGAAGACACTAACGCGCGAAGACACGAGGGCAATGCCTCTCAGCCGAGGCGCGAGGGGGTGAACCCGAAGTGCTTGCGGAAGGCGGCGACGAAGGCGCTGGTGCCGGAATAGCCGGCGTCGAGGGCGGCGTTGGTCACTGACATCCCGCCGCCGAGCAGCGTCGCGCCGTGGAGCAGGCGCAGCCGCTGGCGCCAGGCGCTGAACGAGAGGCCGGTCTCATCGAGGAACAGCCGCTGGATCGTGCGCACGCTGGCGCCGGTCTGGCTGGCAAGTTGCGGCAGCTCGGCCGATGACGCCGGTGCCTCCTGCAGCCGCTCCGCCAGCCGCAGCGCCCGCGGGTCTCGCGGGAGCGGCAATCGCAGCGGCAGCGTGTGGGCCTCGCCGATCAGGTCGATGCCGACCTGCGCGAGGCGCAGGTCCGCTTCGTCGGCATCGCCGATCGGGCAGCGCTCGACCAGCTCGAGCACCAGCTCGCGCAGCAGGGGGGTCACGTCGAATGCGGTGCACTGCCCGGGCAGGTGGGCCACCATCCCACCCGGAAAATAGAGCGTGCGCATGGCGAAATCGCCGAGGCCGTGGATTTCGTGCTCCGTTCCGGCGGGCACCCACACGGCCCGCGCCGGCGGCACGATCCACATCGTTCCGCCCGACCGTACGCGCATCACGCCCGAGCCGGCGTAGATCAGCTGGCCCCAGTGATGCTTATGCGGCTTGATGTGGAAACCGCCGTAATAGGTCGCCGCCAGGCAGCGGATCCAGGTCGCCACGGTTTCATTGCGCCTGGTCGAGGTAGAACTCGTTGCCGTCGGGATCGACGAACATCGCCATGTAGCCGCCCCACGGCATCTTGCCCGGGCCCATGGTGAACCTGACGCCCTTGGCGGCCAGCTCGGCATGGGCCGCGTCGAGGTCCCTCACCATGAAGCCGATGCCGGTGTTGCGGCCGCCGGTGCCGTGCGTTTCTTCGGCACCCTCGGCCAGCGAGAAGCGCATGTCGCCGACCCTGAAGCCGGCGAAATGCATCTCCGGCTCGCTGAACTCGAACTCGAAGCCCATCGTGTCGCGGTAGAAGGGCACCGCCGTTGCGAGCGATTTCACGCCGACGATGACGTAACCGATCCTGCAGTCCATGCGCGATCTCCCCACTCATCTTCGGCCAGCATATCGCGCGAGGGAGCGGCGCGCTATCGAATGAATGGCAAGTTATGTCGCACAGGCGCCATTCCGCCCTCGTCAGGCTTCTTGACCGCGGCCCGCGGGCCAAAGTCCCGCTGGTCCCGGACGCCGAACGGGCAACAGGGCCACTCGATCAAGTCCTGCGTGACGCGGAACGGCTAGGGTTCTAGGGCTCTCGCCATGCCCAGGAGCGCCCCGGCATCCGAAGACAGCAGCTGGACTTCCGCCGGCCTCGGCAAGCGCGAGGCCCTCAGGGAATGGCGCGAGTGGGCGGCGAGCACGATCGCGCCGATCGAGGTGACCGTATTCGACCAGGACGCCTTCGCCGCGCGCTGGGTCATGCACGGGATAGGCCAGCTCAGGATGCTGCAGCTCCAGGCGCCGGCGCAGCGGGTGACACATACCGGCGCGGAAGGGTCCAGCGGGCGCGCGGCGCCGTCGATCCAGCTGGTCTATGCGAGGCGCGGCGCGCTCAAGACGCTGATGGGCGGCAGGCGCTTCGTCGTCGAGCCCGGTCGGTTCGTGCTGCTCGACAACACCCGCTTCTACCAGATGGAGATGGACACCGAGCACGAGGCGATCGACCTTATGATGCCCCAGGGCTGGCTGGAGAAATACCTGCCGGATCCCGAAGCGCTGCTTGCGCGTCCGATCGATGCTCGTGCCGGGTGGGGCGCTCCGCTCGGCGCGCTGCTCGAGACAATGGTGTCGGGGCTCGGCGGCGCACCTCTGCCTCGCCCGCTGATCGCCGAGCAGGTCGGCCACCTGCTCGGCCTCGCCACCGGCTTTCACGAGCCTGGCGAAAGCAGCCGCCATCGCGGCCAGCTCACGCGCCGGATCCTGCGCCTCATCGAAAGCGGCTACCCCGATCCCGAGCTCTCGTCCGAGACGGTCGCCGCAGCCGTCGGTATCTCCAAGCGATACCTGCAGACGCTGCTGGCCGCCAGCGGGACCAGCTTCGTGCAGGAACTGAACGCCACGCGGCTCGACCGGGCAAGCGACATGCTGTCCGACCCGCGCGCGGCCGGCCTTCCGGTCACCGAGATCGCGTTCCGCAACGGCTTTCTCGACGCGGGCTACTTCACCCGGCTCTTTCGCAAGCGCTTCGGCATAACCCCGCGTGAATGGCGCGCAGGGCACGCGCCGCAAAGCTGACTCCCGCTTGCAATTGCTCATTGACCGCCAAGGAGTTAGGCTGTCGCGGAGGCTTGTCATGGGAGTGGATCGAATGCGATATCTGATGCTCGGGCTCGCGCTTGCGGCGGTTTCAGCGGCGGCAACGGCGCAGGATTCGGTGTGGGGCTTCTTCAATGGGGACGGCGGCGCGATGGGCGCCGGAGTGCAGGCCTCGGACGGCTCGCAGCTTCTTATCAAGTGCGACATGCCCGGCAAGCACTCGGTATATGCGGTCGTCGTTTCGTCGCTGAATCTCGCCCCGCCACTTCCGCCGACCCAGTTCGCGAGCGGCCCCGTCACGGTCAGGATGGATGCGAATGCGCCGTGGGACGACAACTGGCGTTTCAACGACAAGTTCGCGATGGCCGTCGACAAGGGCAACGTTCGTTCACTGACACGGCTGCTCGAAAAGCTGCAGAACGCCAGGGCCTTCGACATCACCATGAAGCCGGTCGCAAGGGGCGAGGTTCACACCAAATTCAATGTCGCGGGGGCAAAGGACGCCATCGACAAGGTCTATGCCGGCTGCAAGGACAATAACCCGCTCGCCGGCAGCGCCTGACCTCGCCAACAAGACAAAAACTCCTGCGCTTTTGTCCTATTCAGCTTGCGCACGAATCCTTGCCCGCGCAGCGGGCAAGGGCGTAATCTCGCCGATTAATGGGGAGTCCATCCGCCAGACGCCAAAGGCGCGGCGGACCCTGCGGAGAGGTTGCGACAAGCGATGAGCGAGCACAAGTCATTCCCCCTGCCGAGCGATCTCGAGGTCGTCCCCGGCACCGAAGCCGCGCAGGCGGCGTATCCGTACTACACCCAGTTCGTGCCCGAGGATGACCAGAAGTTCTGGTTCTACAATTCGATGCACTTCCCCGAGCCGATGCATCACTTCGACATGATCACGGCGGAAGCGGCCTATGTCGCGCTCGGCGCGTTCAACACCCGCGTCCACGTGCTGCCGACCGCCAAGGGCATCGAGCACCGGGTCATCAACGGGCGGGTCTACATCGGCGGCGTCGCGGTGACCGACCCGGCTGAGATCGGCGAGCGGGTCGAGCAGTTCCAGCAACGGGCCTTCTACTACTACGAGCACTGGGAGCGGCTCTACGACCAGTGGAAGGACAAGATGAAGGCGCTGATTGCCGATGCGCAGGCGCTGCCCAAGCCCTCGCTGCCCGACTACGAACCGATTGAGACGACCCACACCGGCAAGGGTGTCGCCTCCAACCACGCGCTGCTCGAGATCTACCAGAAGCAGATCGAGGGGTACCACCGGATGTGGCATCACCACTTCGAGTTCCTGCTGCTGGGCTACGGCGCGTACATGACCTTCTTCGATTTCTGCAAGAAGGCCTTCCCCGAGATCAGCGACCAGGCGATCAGCCGC
>DATJHD010000056.1:0-3992 GCA_035494275.1 Croceibacterium sp. | reverse complement strand
CCGTAATCGTCGATCTGGATGATCCCGCGCTCGAGCTTCACGCCGAGCTTTTCAAGGCCGATGTTCTCGGTGTTGGGGACGATGCCGATAGCGACGATCACGTGGCTGAACTCTGCCTCTTCGGCCTTGCCGTCCTTGCCCTTGATCCTCGCGCTGACCCCTTTGGGGCCGACCTTCAGCTCTTCGACTCCGGCGCCGGTCTTGATCGTCATGCCCTGCTTCGTCAGCGCCTTCTCGAGGAACGCGGAGACGTCGGCATCCTCAACAGGCACGACCCGGTCGAGCATCTCGACGACCGTAACTTCAGCGCCCATATCGCTGTAAAAGCTGGCGAACTCGATACCGATCGCGCCCGAACCGATGACCAGCAGCCTGGTCGGCATTTCCGGCGGCGTCATCGCATGGCGGTAAGTCCACACCCGCTTGCCGTCGGCCGGCGCGAACGGCAAGTCGCGCGCCCGCGCGCCCGTGGCAACGATGACGTGCCTGGCCGCAAGGGTCTCGGTCCCCTTCTCGCCTTTCACCTCCAGCTTGCCGGGACCCGTCAGCGTGCCCTCGCCCATGTGCACGTCGATCTTGTTCTTCCTCATCAGGTGCGTGACGCCGGCGTTGAGCTGCTTGGCAACGCCCCGGCTGCGCTTCACGACGGCCTCAAGATCGGCTTGTATTTGCTTGGCAATCAAGCCGTAATCCTTGGCGTGCTGCATGTAATGGAACACCTCGGCCGAGCGCAGCAGCGCCTTCGTCGGGATGCATCCCCAATTGAGGCAAATCCCGCCGAGCAGCTCACGCTCGACGATCGCGGTCTTCAATCCCAACTGCGCAGCGCGGATCGCCGCGACATAGCCGCCCGGCCCCGATCCGAGAACGATGACGTCGTAAGTGTCAGGCATTCACAACTCCAAACAGAATGAGCGGGGGTGCCAGAAGCAGCAGCGCGCCGACGCCCAGCTTCAGCCACAGCGAGCGCGAGGCCAGCCAGATGGCGATGGCGACCCAGCTGGTGAGAAGCGGGGTGGCGAAAAGGCCGAGCACGGCGAGTGCATGCTGATCGGCATCGTTGCGAAACATGATCAGCGCGAGGTCCGCGACCACCACGCCGTAGACCACGGTAAGCGCGATGCTCAGCGCCATGCCGATTTCCGTCAGGCCGCGTCTTTCGCCAGCCCTCGCGATGGCTGCCTGCGGCGTCACGCGTCGACCGGGCGCGGCCGGTTGTGCTGGTCGACCGCGACGAAGGTGAAGGTCGCCTCGGTGACCTTGACCGCAACGTCCTCGTGCCGATGCCGGCGCCACGCTTCGACGGCGATCGTCATGCTGGTGCGGCCGATCTTGACGATCTCGCCGTACACCGAAACCTCGTCGCCGATCGAAACGGGTTCATGGAACACCACGCCGTCCATCGCCACGGTCACCGCCCGGCCCTTCGAGCGACGCGCGGCGATCAGGCCGGCGCCCGAGTCCATCAGGCTCATCAGCCAGCCGCCGAAGATGTCGCCATAGGCGTTGGCGTCGGCCGGCATCGCGGTGACGCGGATCGCGGGATCGCGGCGTTCAGGCACGGGTGCGCTCGTGGTGGACACCAGGCACGGTTTCCATTCGCGCCTGCCCTTCGCCTTTCGCCCACGGCGGTGCAGGCGTTTCGCGACCGGCGCGCATGATCCCTGGCCAAGCCGGTGTGCGGCTGGGAGAAGAAGCTTCCAATTGCATCATCGTGGCCATGGACAGGGTCGAGACATGAAAGCCAGCGCTTACGCCACCAGCCCCAGCGGCTTCTCGCACAGCTCCTTGAACACCTTCATGAGCTGCGCGCCGTCCGCGCCGTCGATCGCGCGGTGATCGAAGCTGCCGGTGGCGCTCATCACGGTGGCGACCGAGAGCGCGCCGTCGATGACATAGGGCCGCTTTTCGCCCGCGCCGATGGCCATGATCATCGCCTGCGGCGGATTGATCACCGCTTCGAACTGCTTGATGCCGAACATGCCCATGTTCGAGAGGCTGGCCGTGCCGCCCTGGTATTCGTGGGGTTGCAGCTTGTGCTCGCGGGCCCGCTCGGCGAGGTCTTTCATTTCGCTGCTGATCTGGGAGATCGTCTTGCTGCCGGCGTCGACCACGATGGGGGTGATCAGGCCACCCGGGATCGACACCGCCACCGAGACATCCGCGCGGCTGAACTTGAGCAGGTTGTCGCCGGCGAACTGCACGTTGCACGCCGGCACCGCGAGCAGCGCCTTGGCCAGCGCCTTGATCAGCATGTCGTTGACCGAGACCTTCACGCCCTGGCTCGCGAGCGCATCGTTGATCTCGGCGCGCAGGCGCAGCAGCTTGTCGATGTTGATGTCGAGGGTGAGGTAGATGTGCGGGATCGACTGCTTCGACTCGGTGAGCCGGCGCGCGATCGTCTTGCGCATCGAGGACAGCTTCTCGACCTCGTGCGGGATTTCGCCGGGCTGCGCGGCGACGGCCTGCACAGGCGCGGCAGCTCCGGGCCTCGCGCCTTCGACGTCCGCCTTGACGATGCGGCCGTGCGGGCCTGAGCCTTCGAGGCTCGCCAGATCGATCCCCTTGTCCGCCGCGATCCGCTTGGCGAGCGGCGAGGCTATGACCCGATCACCCGAGACGCCCCGCGTCGTCGCCGCCGGAGCGGGCGCGGACTTGGCGAGAGCGGGCGCGGGTACCGCAGCAGGAGCGGCCGCTGGAGCTGGAGCGGCCGCCGGTGCTGGAGCAGGTGCGGGCGCCGCGACAGGCGCTTCGCGGCCCGTCGCCGGCTTCACGCTCTTGGGGTCCTCGCCTTCCTCGGCCAGCGTGGCGATGACCGTGCCGACCTTCACCCCTTCGGTGCCTTCGGGCACGGCGATGTCGGCGATCGTTCCTTCGTCGACCGCTTCGAATTCCATCGTCGCCTTGTCGGTCTCGATCTCGGCCATGATGTCGCCGGCCGAAATCTTGTCGCCCGGCTTCACCAGCCATTTGGCGAGCGTGCCCTCCTCCATCGTCGGCGAAAGGGCGGGCATCTTGATGGCGATCGACATGGGGCTGCGCGGGTCCTCTCGGGATGAAACGGATGCGAGGCGTCTCTGGCGAAAATGCGCCTCTGGGGCAAGGTTCTTGCGCCGGCATCGCTTTAGGCTGATATCCGCCGGAGGGGGAGCGAGACGATGCGCGTCTACCTGGTGATCATCGACGAGACGGAGGAGGCAACGCTGGCGTTGCGCTTCGCCGCGCGCCGTGCCGCCGACACCGGTGGATCCGTGCATATCCTCGCCATCGTCCCCAAGCAGGAATTCAACGCCTTTGCCGGCGTGCAGGCGACGATCGAGGAAGAGGCCCGTGACCGCGCCGAGGTGATGGCCACAAGCGCCGCCGGGGCGCTGTTCTCCGAGAGCGGCAAGATGCCGCAGATTTCGGTCAAGGTCGGCGACGGCCAGGCGGTCATCAAGGAGTACCTTGCCGAGCACAGCGAAGTGGCGGCCCTCGTGCTCGGCGCCGCGGCTGAAGGGAGCCCGGGGCCACTGGTGACCCACTTCTCGTCGATAGCCGGCAGTTTGCCGTGCCCGCTGTTCGTCGTGCCCGGCGGGCTGAGCGAGGAGCAGATCGACGCGGTGAGCTGATCCTCCCCGTCGCGCGAAGGATTTTACCGCCGTCCCCTGCCCTGGTGGCGGATATTTCCCGGCCGCCCCCGCTTGCCTTCAAGGTGCTTCGAGCGGCCCTTCCTCACAGGCGGCCTTTCGCCGCGCTTCTCGACGCGCTGGCCGCCGCTCTCAGGCGGCTCGAACTTGAGCGCGCCGGTGAGCGGATTTGCCTCGGCGAGCCGCAGCCTGAGCGTGTCGCCGACCGTGTAACGCTCCCCAGTCTTCTCGCCGACCAGGGCCTGCGCGCCTTCCTCGTAGTGGAAGTAATCCTGGCCAAGGGTCGAAACCGGCACCAGGCCGTCGCCACCGAGGCCGACGATCGTGGCGAAGAAGCCGAACTTCTGCACCCCGGTGATGCGG
>DATJHD010000055.1:0-8207 GCA_035494275.1 Croceibacterium sp. | reverse complement strand
AAGCAGGCGTTCGCAGCGCTCAATGCGCGGCTGATGGAGGAAGCGAAGGCGCGGGCCGAGGCGAAAGGGGAGCCGTTCGACGAGAGCGGCGTGCGCCAGTTCGCCAATCCGCGCAATGCTGCGGCTGGCTCGTTGCGGCAGAAGGACCCCGCCGTCACCGCTGCGCGCCCGCTGCGCTTCTTCGCCCACGGCTGGGGCGCCGCAAGCGAGCTTCCGGGCGACAGCCAGCAGGCGATCATGCGGCAAATTGCCGCGTGGGGATTCCGCGTCTCGCCCGACCTCGTGCTGTGCCGCTCGCTGGAGGAGATGTTCGCAGGCTACCGCAGCATCGCCGAGCGTCGCGCCGCGCTGCCGTACGATATCGACGGGGTGGTCTACAAGGTGGACAGCCTGGTGCTGCAGGACCGGCTCGGCTTCGTCGCCAAGGCGCCGCGTTGGGCGCTGGCGCGCAAGTTCCCGGCCGAGCGGGCCGAAACCACGCTCGAGCGGATCGACATCCAGGTCGGCCGTACCGGCAAGCTGACGCCGGTCGGGCGGCTCACCCCGGTCCTGGTCGGCGGCGTGACGGTGGTCAATGTCACGCTGCACAACCGCGACGAGATCGAACGGCTTGGCCTGCGCGAAGGGGATCGCATCGTCATCCAGCGCGCCGGGGACGTCATTCCGCAAGTGGTCGATAACCTGACGCGCGAGGTCGCGCGCGCGCCTTACATGTTTCCGAGCCATTGTCCCGTCTGCGGCAGCGAGGCGGTCGCCGAGGAGGGCGAGGTCGACGTGCGCTGCACCGGCGGCCTCATCTGCCGCGCCCAGCAGTTCGAGCGCCTGCGCCACTTCGCCAGCCGCGGCGCGCTCGACATCGAGGGGCTGGGCGAGAAGACGATCCTCGAATTCATGGAACTCGGCTGGCTGACCAAGGGGCCTGCCGACATCTTCCGGCTGCGCCGGCACCGAAGCGAGCTGATCGGCCGCGAGGGCTGGCAGGACAAGTCTGTGGATAACCTGTTGACATCGATCGAGGCGCGCCGCTCGCCCGACGCCGCGCGGCTGCTGTTCGGCCTCGGCATCCGGCACGTCGGGATCGTCACCGCGCGCGACCTGCTGAAATGCTTCCGCACGCTGCCGGCTCTACGCGAGGCTGCCGAACGGGCGCGCACGGGAGACGGCGAGGCGATCGCCCGGCTTACCGGCATAGAAGGCGTCGGCCCGGTGGTGGTCGAAGCCCTCGGCGACTTCTTTCACGAGGAGCACAACCGGGCCGTATGGGACGACCTCTTGAGCGAGGTCTCGCCTCCGGAGTACGTCGTCGAGACGAAGGCCAGCGCCGTATCGGGCAAGACGATCGTGTTCACCGGCAAGCTCGAGACCATGAGCCGCGACGAAGCCAAGGCGCAGGCCGAACGGCTCGGGGCCAAGGCCGCCGGATCGGTCAGCGCCCACACCGACCTCGTTGTCGCCGGGCCGGGCGCGGGGAGCAAGCTCAAGAAGGCGGCCGACCTTGGCATCGAAGTGATCGACGAAGCGGCCTGGGCGGAAATCGTGAAACAGGCCGGGTGAAGGGCGACAGACGAACAGGCCCGATCCCTCGAGAAGGGCTATCGGCATTGCGCGTTCGCAAGCCGGCGGGGGCGGCAACGGAGACTGACCGTCTCTTAAGGGGAGAGTGATGGCAGTGCAGGAAGCCGCGGTTTACGCGAAGATCGCAAGGCGCATCCTGCCGCTGCTGTTCGCCGGGTATTTCCTCGCCATCCTCGACCGGGTCAACGTCGGCTTCGCCAAGCTGCAGATGGCCAGCGAGCTTCGCCTGTCGGACGCGGTTTACGGCTTCGGCGCGGGGGTGTTCTTCTTCGGCTATTTCCTGTTCGAGTTGCCGTCGAACCTGATCCTCGCGCGGGTCGGCGCGCGCAGGTGGATCGCGCGCATCATGCTGACGTGGGGCACGGTGTCGGCCGCGTTCGTGTTTCTCGGCGACTTGCGCTGGGGACCGCTGGCGAGGACGTTCGGCGCCAGCGACGCCGAGTTCAGCTTCTATCTCCTGCGCTTCGTCCTCGGGCTTGCCGAGGCGGGCTTCTTCCCCGGCGTGATCCTGTACCTGACCTACTGGTTTCCCTCCGCCCGCCGGGCCAACGTGTTCGCCTGGTTCGTCATCGCCATCCCCATGGCGAGCGCGATCGGCTCGCCGCTGTCGGGTGTGATCCTGCAACTGGCCGGCAGCGGCGGGCCGCTGCGCGGATGGCAATGGCTGTTCCTGATCGAGGCGTTGCCGGCGATCCTGCTGGGGCTCGTGGTGCTCGCGAGGTTGCCCGACGGACCGCTCGAGGCGAAGTGGCTGAGCGGCGGCGAGCGCGACCTGGTCAGGGGGCGCCTCGACGAAGACGAGGCTCGCAAGCCTGCCCTCGGCCAGCGTTCGGACCTCGCGTCCGCGATGCTCGACTGGCGCGTGTGGGCGCTGGCGCTGGCGGATTTCCTGCGCGCGATCGTCAACAACGCCCTCAACTTCTGGATGCCGACGCTGGTGCAGGACATCGGCATTCCGAAGAAGGCGTACCTCGAGGTCGGCGCCGTCAGCGCCATACCCTGGACGGTGGCCGCCGTGCTGATGGTGGCAATTGCCCGCAGCTCCGACCGTACCGGCGAGAGGCGCTGGCATGCGACGCTGTCGATCCTTCTTTCCGCGGCCGGGCTGCTCCTGCTCGGTTTCGCCGGCCATGCGCCGGTGCTCTCGGTGCTGGCGCTGACGATGGTCGCGACCGGGGCCATGGCGTGGCTCGCGATCTTCTGGACGCTGCCGAGCGCGTTCCTCTCCGGCGTGGCCGCGGCGGGAGGGATCGCGTGGATCAACGCGCTCTCCCAGCTCGGCGGCTTCGTCGGGCCGGACCTTCTCGGGCAGGTGCGCTCGGGGAATGCGGGCGACGCCGGGCCGGCGTTCCTGATGATGGCGCTGGCCGCGCTCCTTGCGGCGGGCCTGACCGTGTTGCTGACGCGGCAGCCGCAGGAGACGGCCGCCGGTGAAGCCGCATCAGTCAGGAACCGAGCGGTGGAGAGCCATGTTGATGATCCGAAAGGAGAACCGACATGAGTGACGACAAGTCCGACACGAGCGGCCGCGATCGCTCGCGCGTGGCCGGCGGCGAGGATTACGAGGTCCGCTATTTCGCCCAGCGGCACGGCCTGACCATCGAGCAGGCGGAACAGCTCATCGCCCGGCACGGAAACGACCGCGAGGAGCTGGACCGCGCCGCCGAGCAGATGAAGGGCTGAGGTCGATCTCGCAGACTTCACCGGGCATTCGTGCTATTTGCGGCGCTTTCCAGGAACAGGAGGACGCCGTGAGCCTCGATGCGAGAAAATTGGGTGCGGCGGCGGCGATCGTCGCGGCCGTCGCCTGGATCGTCAGCCGGCTGCTGGTGCTGGCGGGGCCGTTCGGGCCCATCCGCGGCGGCGGTCACGCGGCACGCGGGTACATGATGCATGGTCCCGGCCATGCGGCCGGCATGCATCGGCATTTGTTCGCCTTCAGCTGGGAAGGATACCTCGTCAGCGTCGTCGTGGGCCTGATCCTCGTTTCGCTGGTCACCGGTATCGCGGCGTGGGGCACGGCGGTGATCTACAACCGGCTGCTCGCGCGCGAGGCCAAGCAAGAGCCGCCGACCCGATCCCCTGATTGAGCGGCTCGATCCACAAGGGTCACGGCATCGAGCCCGGGCGGCCGGGCGGCGGCGAACCGCATCGCTTCGGCCCCTTGGGCGGCGGCAGCCGCCGGTGACCGCCACGCGCTGACCTCAAAGTCGACGGCCGATCGAATGTCTCCTGCGGGAGCGGGAACCGGGAAACCGCGCTTGGTTGCGCGGTTGTACGCCTGAAGGGAGCGAGATGCCGCGCAAGCTCAAGGTCTTCCGCACTCCGATCGGGTTTGACGATGCCTATGTCGCTGCGCCGAGCCAGAAGGCGGCGATCGAGGCGTGGGGCGCCGCCGCCAACCTGTTCGCGCGCGGAACCGCGGAGCAGGTCACCGATCCCCGGCTGATGGCCGAGCCGCTCAGGCATCCCGGCGAGGTGATCCGCGTCTCGCGCGGCGATCTCAAGGCCCAGCTGAAGGCTCTCGGACCGCGCAAGAAGTCGAAGGCGAGGCCCGGGGCCGGGCGGACCGGCGCGGAACAACCGAAGAAGAAGCCGGCCCGGCCGAGGCCCCCTCCGAAGAGGGATCGCCTCGATCGGGCGGAGGCCGCTCTCGCGCAAGCGCGCGACAGGCAGCGCAAGGAACGCGCCGTCCTCGAGAAACAGCAGGAGACGCTCGAGCGCAAGCTGGGGGCCATAAAGAGCCGGCAGGAGAAGGAAATCGCCCGGCTTGAGCGACGCCTGCATGACGCCCGCGACGCCTATAGTTCAGCGCTCGAGGAGTGGAGCGGCTGACACGCTTCGGCGAAGCGCCGCTTGTACGGGCCGGAGCGCGGAACGTGCGCGGCCCCCGACCGCTTGTTGAGCGAGCGGAGGCAAATTGACCTGGGGACATCTCGTCCAGGCCGGCCAGCGGCAGCCGCAAGGACAAGGAGCCCGGGGGTCGTGCCCCGGCGCGCGACGCGCAGGCGTGGCACGGCGGCTCGAACGCCCCGGGAAGGCCCGGCCGCCGCCACCGATCGCCGCAACGGGCCAGGCGGCGGGAAGGGTTGAGGAGGCAGCGATGAGCAAGAAGAACCGCGGTCGCAAGCTTGACGGCGACCTGCGGCACAATCCGGGCATCGGCCAGTCGCAAGGCGCCTATGCGATGGGCGGCGAACTCGATCACGCCGAGGGCGACAACACCGTCGAGGCAGATGTCGAGAACGAAGCTGGCTGCCGATATCGGGCCGCTCCCGAACCAAGCCTCGGCCGCACCGATAATTGACCCGCCAACAGGAGATACGCCATGAGAATCAGCGAATGCATGACAAGGGACGTCCAGCTCGTCTCGCCCGACGATACCATCGAGCGCGCGGCGCAGATCATGGGCTCGATCGACGCCGGCATCCTGCCGGTCACCAACGGGGAACGGCTGGTCGGCATGATCACCGACCGCGACATAGCGATCCGCGGCGTGGCCGAAGGCTGCGGTCCGGAAGCGCGGGTCGGCGACATCATGAGCCAGGAAGTGAAATACTGCTTCGACGATGCCGAAAGCGACGAAGTGCTCGACAACATGGCGCAGATCCAGGTGCGCCGCATGCCGGTGGTCGATCACGACAAGCGGCTGGTCGGGATAATCTCGCTGTCCGATCTCGACCAGGATTCGCCGGACCGCGGCGGGGAGGCCTTGCGCGGCATCACGCAGCGCAGCTCACGCCACAACCAGTCGCGCTAGGCTAGCGGCCCGAGAACTTCGCCTCGTGGGCGTAGAAGAGCTCGAACGCCGGCCAGGGGACGTGCCCCTCGCCGTGCTGGTACCACGCGAGCGGGAAACCCGCCTGCGAGGCGTCTTCGGGCGGCGGCATATCGCCTGACGGGGTGGCGGCGCCGAAGATCTGCCACGCCGGCTGCGCTGCCTCCACCGCCAGCCACATGCCGCGCGGGTCGACCCAGGAATCGCCCTTGTCCGCCCGCCCGGAGGAAACGAACAGCGGGCGAGGGGCGCGCAAGGCAATGAGGCTGTGCGCGTCGATGGGCAGCTCGGCCACCGAGTGACCTTGCTGGGCGTAGAACATCGCGTTGGGCGTGAACCAGTGGAATTCGCCCGAGGCGACGAGGTTGTCCCACCGCTCGCCGAAGTCGCGCCGCATGAGCTTGGCCCCGCCCGCGCCGCTGCTCGAGACATCGGCATCGGCGAAGGCCTGGTCGAAGGCGGCGGCGACGAGCACGCCCTTGCCGAACCGGGAATGGCCGACGAGCGAGATGCGCGTGCCCAGGATCCGCGGGTCGCGAGCGAGTTCTTCGCGCAACCGGCTCGCCCCCCAGGCCCAGGCCCTCAGGGCCCCCCAGTCGGTCTTCGCGCGCGGCCAGCGGGCGAGGCCGATCACGCCGTCTTTCATGCTCGCTCCATTGTCGGACTGGAGCATCTGCGGACGGTACTCGACATAGGCGAAACCGTGGTCGATCGCCTGCGCCACCGGATCGGGCGGCGGCGGGCCGGGGAAGTTCGGCGTCCGTCCGCCCGGCCAGACATAAGTATAGGCGACGAGCGCCGGCACCTGTACGTTGCGGATCGGCAGGTGGAGCGTGGCGTCGATGGTGGGCCCGGAGCGGCCGCCGGGCGCCAAGACCTTGCCGACCCATTGCTCGGTGGTGGATTGGGCGTCCTCGCCGACCTGCTTCTTGCTCCAAACGATGCGGAAACGGTGTACGCTGTCCGGAATGCGGCCGACCCAGTTGTCCTCGACGAGGCGCATCAATTCGGAGCGGCGCCTGGTCCAGCCGGCGGGCGTGCGGTCGGCCGCGCTCGCAAGCAGCGGCGGCAGGGTGTAGGCGCCGACTTTGGCCTCGTCGGAATTGGCCGCACGCGGGGACTTGGGATCGCCGTCGGCGCCCGGGCGAAGCTCGCCGAAACCGAATCGCGTGCGCTCCGCCTCGTGAACGTCCTGCGCCGTGTGCGCCAACAGCGGGGCGGCGAGCGCGACGGTGACGGCCCCAGCGACCCAACCTTTCACAGCTTGACGATCTCCCCGCCATTGTCCGCACTGCGGTACATCGCCTCGATCAGGCGAATATCGCGCAGGCCCATTTCTCCGGGAGTCTTGTGCGGTGTGTTCGCCCGGGCGGCAAGGCTGAAGGCATCGATCTGCGCCGCGAACTGGGTCAGCGGATTGCCGGCGCCGACCTCGCGCGTCGGCCCATTGCCTTCGATGGTGATCGTGTTGCGATTGTAGGTCGTCGCGGGTTTCATGAACAATGAGGCCTTCGAGCCCATGTAGCGCTGCTGCGAAATGTACGGGTTCCAGCTGTAGGAGGAGGAGCCGACGACGCTGACGCCGTCCGCCATTCGCAGCCGGTATTCGATGCCGCCCTCGACCTCGCGGAAACGCGGATCGTCCCTCGGATAGATATAGCGCGCGGAGAGCTCGTCCGGCTCGCGCCCGAGCGCCATCAGCGAGGTGTTGAGCCCGTAGATGCCGATGTCGAACATCGAGCCGCCGCCGGCGAGCGCCTTTTCGAGGCGCCACTTGTGCGGCCCGTATTGCGGGTCGGCGTTGAAGCCGTGGTCGGCCGAGACGAAGCGGATGTCGCCGATCTCGCCGTGTTCGATGAGCTGCCGGGCGAGCACGTTCGTCGGTTCGAAATGGATGCGATAGGCGATGCCGAGCTGCCGCTTCGCCGCTTTGGCCGCGGCGATCATCGCCTCGCACTCCGCGCTGGTCGAGGCCATCGGCTTTTCGCACAGCACGTGCTTGCCGGCCTTGAGCGCGCGGATCGTGTACTCGGCGTGCAATCCGACGGGGAGGATGATGTAGACGCAGTCGATCTCGGGATCGTTCGCGATGCTGTCGAAGTTGGCGTAATCGTAGAACCGGCTGACCCCGAAGCGCGAGCCGAGATCCTTCTGCTTGGCCGGGCTGCCGGAGACGAACGCGGTCATTCGCGCGTGCCTGGAATCGATGAAGCCGGGGATCGCTTCGCCGACCGCGAAGTTGCCGAGGCCGACGACCGCCCAGCGCAGCTTCTCGCCCGGCCGATCGGGCAGCAGGAAATCGCCCGCGAGCGGCGTCCCGTGCGCCTGCTGCCCGGCGGCACGCGTCGCCTCGAGCGCGAGCGGCGCGAGCGTGCCGGCGGCGAGCAGCCTTCGGCGCGTCAAATCGGGCATGTCGGGCATGGCATTCGTCTCCCCTCGGGTAGCGCTACCATGCACGAATTTCAGCCGCTGTCACCTGCCGGGCGGAGGCACCCACTTCATCACCCCGCCGGCCATCGGCGTCCACCCGCCGGTCTTCACGCCGGCGGCCGCGAGCACGTTGCTGGTCCACTGGTTGCAGGTGTTGTCGACGGTGTAGTGGCCGGGGGCGTCGTAGAACACGTCCTGCGGGCCATACCCGGCGTAGCGGACACGCGGCGATCGGGGCAGCGAGCGGTCGATCGCGGCAACGAGCCGGGCGTACTCGCCGTGGGTCACGCGCAGCGCGCGAATGTCGTCGGCCGGGGCAGGGCGGATGTAGTGCGCGACGTGCAGCACCCCGTCGCCGCCGATGCCGACGATCCGCAGCACGGTCCACGGCCGCAGGTCCCACCAGGTGGGCGTGTCGAGGAAC
>DATJHD010000054.1:0-4353 GCA_035494275.1 Croceibacterium sp. | reverse complement strand
GTCGGAATGCCCGAGAGGTGCATCGTGATGTGCGCGTTGTCGAGCGACCACAATGGGTGCTCTGCCGGCAGCGGCTCGGGATCGGTCACGTCGAGCACCGCGGCGGCGATGCGCGCGTCGCGCAAGGCCGCGACGAGCGCCGGCTCGTCGACGATATCGGCCCTGGCGAAGTTGACCAGGACGGCCTCCCGCTTCATCGCCGCGAGTTCCGCCGCACCGATCAACCCGCGCGTCTCTGGCGTGCCAGGGAGCGCGAGGACGATCCAGTCGAAGGTGCCGAGCCGGTCCTTCCAGCCGAGTCCGGAGCTGCGTCGCACGGTCTCGGTCTCGACCCCGAAACCTTGCAGCATGCGCTCGATCGCCTGCCCGATCGCGCCCCGGCCGAGGATCAGCGCCCTGCTTCCGAGGAGCTCGCGCGTGCCGGGCGCGTTCTCGAGAAACTCGCGACGGTCCTGCGCGCGGACGACGGCCGAAAAGTCCTTGGCGGTGGTCAGCATGGTCATCACCGCGAATTCGGCGACCGCGGTCGCGGTCAGGCCGCGCCCGCACGTCAGCGCCACCCCTCGCCGGTCGAAATCCGCCAGCGGCAGCCAGTTCACCCCGGCGTAAGCGGTGTTGAGCCAGCGCAAGCTTCTTGCGGCCGCGACCGACGCCAGCACGGGAGGTTTGTAATGCAAGTCGAACCAGCCGATCTCGGCTTCCGGCGCGAGCGCGACCAGCTCCTCGTGCGAGTTCCACCAGCGCGCCTCGATCCACGACGGCAGCAGCGGCTCAACGAGGGCGCGCATGCCGCCCGGCAGGACGGCGACAGTCAATTGACACGACCCTTGAATTGCATGACGCCAGTGCTGGTAGAGAGGGAGTCGACGATATGAAATGGCCAATTCTCGCGTGCGCCGTGTCCGCAGCGCTCGCCGTCCCTGCGAGCGCGCAGGACCTGCAACGCTGAAGTCGTCGTGACCGGCTCGCGCGTCGACCAGGAAGACTATTCGCGCGACATGCCCGCCGTCGGATTGCGGCGGACCGCCGATTTCCTCGTGCAGCAAATGACCATTCGTGGCGACACGCGTGATCAGAAGCAGCGCCGCCAGGAAATCCACGAAATGCTCGCCCGGGCGATCGCGCTCGCCTCGAAGCACGGGGTCGAGCTGGCGTTCGGCGACTACATCCTCGCTCCGCTGACGGCGGCGACCGTCGATGACCTTGTCATCACGAACGACACGCGGCCGGACAGCGAGCGGGTCGATTTTTTGGTCAAGGCCCCGTTGGCCGGGAAGGAAAGCGGCACCGCGGCCGAGCAGCGCATTTCCGATTATGTCGAAGCCGTGCCGCAAGTGGGCCGGGCGCAAATGGACGAATCCGGCGACGCCACGCTCTCGGTGGTCGGCCCTGACAGCTATCGCGGGCAAATCGCCGACAAGGTGGCGGACGATGCGCGCGCGATGGCCGCACGCATGGGCGAGGGCTACGCCGTGAAAGTCGAAGGGCTGAACATGCCGGTGCAGTAGGCGCGCTCCGGCGCATCGGAGGTCATGTTGTACATCCCGTACAAGCTTGTGGTCGTGCCCAAGCCCTAGCCCAGCTTCCACTCCCAGCCGAGCGGGTCGCCGTCCATCACCTCGACGCCCCTTTCGGCCAGCTCGTCGCGGATGGCGTCGGACGTGGCGAAGTCCTTGTCCGCCCGGGCGGTCTTGCGGCGGGCGAGGGCGTCCTCGATCTCGGCCTCGGCGATCGCCGCGTCCTTTGGGCGAATTCGCAGGCTCGCCCTTGTCAGTCGGGTCAACCCGAGCCCGAGCACCGCATCCA
Organism: Croceibacterium sp.; assembly: GCA_035494275.1. GTDB lineage: Bacteria > Pseudomonadota > Alphaproteobacteria > Sphingomonadales > Sphingomonadaceae > Croceibacterium_B. Next base: position 2,547 of record DATJHD010000054.1, on the reverse strand, counting down.
TCGCCGCGGCCGCGACCAGCTTCTCGCGCGCGTCGACCTTCTTCAGCCCCAGCAGCTCTTCGAGGACGGTGAGCGCGACGGGCGTATTGAGATCGTCTGACACAGCGTCGTCGAACCGCGCGAGATACGGCAGGAACACCGCATCGAGCTCATCGTGCGCGCGAAGCTGGGTCCAGCCGTCGGCCGGCTCTGCGACCGGCTCGGCGACCTGCGCCCTCAGCGCCTCGGCCGCCATCACCAGCCGCTTCAGGCGCGTCAGCGCCGCGCCGAGACCGTCCCATGAAAACTCGAGCTCGCTGCGGTAATGCGCCTGGAGGCACATCATGCGGTAGGCGAGCGGGTGGTAGCCCTTGTCGATCAGCAGCTGAAGCCGGAGAAACTCGCCCGCCGACTTGCTCATCTTGCCCGAGCGTTCGACCAGGAAGTTGTTGTGCATCCAGATCAGCGCGCCGCTGTTCGCCGCCTCGGCGAGGCCGTTGGTGCCGCAGAACGCCTGGTTCTGGGCAATCTCGTTGGGGTGGTGGATCTCGCGGTGGTCGATGCCGCCGGTGTGGATGTCGAACGGGAACTCGAGCAGCCGCCCGCTCATCACCGAGCATTCGAGGTGCCATCCGGGCGCGCCCTTGCCCCACGGGCTGTTCCATTCCATCTGCCGCGTCTCGCCCGGCGGGGTCTTGCGCCAGATGGCGAAGTCCGCCGGGTGGCGCTTGCCTTCGACCGCTTCGATGCGGCCTTCCCCCTCGTCGGTGCTGGCGCGGGCCAGTTTGCCGTAGTCGTCCACCGTCGAGACGTCGAAGTAGAGCCCGCTGTCGAGCTCGTAGCAGTGCCTGGGCTCGATCGCTTTTGCGAACTCGATCATCTCGTCGATATAGTCGGTGGCGATCGACCATTGGCTCGGCTGGCGGATGTTGAGCGCGCGTACGTCAGCCCAATAGGCTTGGGTGTAGTGCCGGGCGATGTCCCATATCGACTGCTTCTGCGCCGCCGCCGCTTTCTCCAGCTTGTCCTCGCCAGCGTCGGCATCGTCCGTCAGGTGGCCGACGTCGGTGATGTTGATCACGTGGGTGAGCTTGTAGCCCTTCCAGCTCAGGGTCCGCCCAAGCCCATCGGCGAACACATAGGCACGCATGTTGCCGATGTGCGGGTAATTGTAGACCGTCGGCCCGCACGAATAGACCCGCGCCTCGCCAGCGTGGACAGGGTGGAAGGTCTCGAGCTCGCGGGTGAGCGAGTTGAACAGACGCAGGGGTGCGGTCACGCCTTGTGGTCCCGCAGGAGCCGGGGCAGGTCTCGCGCGCCGTGCACTACCATACGATACCTGCCATTCAACCTCACTCCACCTCGAACAACCCGGCCAGCTGCTCGATAATCGTGCCGCCGAGCTGCTCGACATCCATGATCGTCACCGCGCGCTTGTAGTAGCGGGTCACGTCGTGGCCGATGCCGATGGCGACGAGCTGGACCGGGGACTGCCTCTCGATCCAGTCGATCACCTTCCTGAGGTGCGTTTCGAGATAACCGGCGTTGTTCACGCTCAGGGTGCTGTCGTCGACCGGCGCGCCATCGGAGATGACCATCAGGATGCGGCGGTCCTCGCTCCGGGCGAGCAGGCGGTGGTGGGCCCACAGCAGCGCCTCACCGTCGATGTTCTCCTTGAGCAGCCCCTCGCGCATCATCAGGCCGAGGCTCTTCCTCGCCCGGCGCATCGGCTCGTCAGCCTTCTTGTAGACGATGTGGCGCAGGTCGTTGAGACGGCCGGGCTGCGCCGGCTTGCCCTCGGTGAGCCACTTCTCGCGGCTCTGCCCGCCCTTCCACGCGCGGGTGGTGAAGCCGAGGATCTCGACCTTGACCCCGCAGCGCTCGAGCGTTCGCGCCAGTATGTCGGCGCTGATCGCGGCGATGGAGATCGGCCGCCCGCGCATCGAGCCGGAGTTGTCGATCAACAGGGTGACGACGGTGTCCTTGAACTCCTGGTCGCGCTCAACCTTGTAACTCAGCGAATGGCCCGGGCTGACGACGACGCGGGCGAGCCGCGCGGCGTCGAGCAGGCCTTCCTCCTGGTCGAAGTCCCACGCCCGGTTCTGCTGCGCCATCAGCCGCCGCTGCAGCCGGTTGGCGAGGCGGGTGACGACGCCCTGCAGGCCGGTGAGCTGGCTGTCGAGATAGGCGCGCAACCGGTCGAGCTCCTCGAAGTCACACAGCTCGGTCGCCTCGACGACCTCGTCGAACTCCTCGGTGAAGACCTTGTAGTCGAACGTTTCGGGCAGCTCGGTCCACGGCCGGTTCGGGCGGATCGGCATCATGGCCTCCTCGCCCTCGTCGCCGACCTCGCCTTCGGTCAGGTCCTGTTCCTGCGGGACCTGCTCCTCGCCTTCCTCGGTCTCGCCCTCGCCGGTTTCGGCGGTAGTCTGCTGCTGGCGCAGCTCCTCGCCGGCTTCGTCCTCGCTGTCGCCGTCCTGCTCCTCGCCGCCTTCCTCCTCGTCGCCGGTCTCGTCCTCGTCGCCGCGCTCGTCGAACTCGTCGGCGGCGACGAGCTCCAGGTGGCGC
>DATJHD010000053.1:0-4035 GCA_035494275.1 Croceibacterium sp. | reverse complement strand
CAAGTCCACCCGCTGGAGCCTCGAGCTCAACAGCCCGAACAACCTGAAGCGCCAGGGCTGGAGCCGCGACGCGGTAAAGCCCGGCGACAAGGTGACCGTGCGCATGAACCCGTTGCGCGACGGCCAGCCCGGCGGGCTGTTCCTCGATCTCAAGTTCCCGAACGGGAAAGTGCTCGATTCCGGACTGCCGAAAAACGGCAAGCCGGTGAACGTGCCGCAGCTCTAAGTGCGAGACAGGCGATGACCTACCCGATTACCCGCTGGCTGCTCCCCGCGCTGGCCTTCCTCGGCGCCCCGGCGCTGGCCCACCATTCCTACGCGATGTTCGACATGACCCGGACGGTCGCGCTCGACGCCACCGTCACCCAGTTCAAGTGGCAGAACCCACACAGCTTCATCGAAGCCGACGTCAAGGCGCCGGAGGGCTCGGAACACTGGGCGATCGAGATGACGGCGCCCAACAACCTCGTCCAGGAAGGCTGGAAGCGCACCACCGTGAAGCCGGGCGATCACGTGACGATCTACGTCCACCCGCTGCGCAACGGCGACAAGGGCGGCAGCTTCGCCTCGATCAAGCTGGCCGACGGGACGACGCTGGGCCAGAGCGCTTCGGGCAAGAAGAGCTGATGCGGCGCTCGCTGATCGCGCCGGTCGCGGCGCTGCTTCTCGCTGCTCCTCTCCCCGCGCAGCAGCTCGGCGCGGCGACCAAGTCGCCGCCGCCCGCGGGCGTCAAGGAAGGGCAGGGCGCGGCGAATCCCAAGGGGCATTACGCCGCGCTCGACAAGCTGCCGGACTGGGGCGGCGTGTGGTTCCTTACGTTCCAGGGGGCGGTTCCCGGCGCGGTGGCGCAGCCGCAGCCCAAGCTCAAGGGCGAGTACCTTGAAAAGCACGACGCGATGGTGGCGGAAGCCAGGGCCAACAACGGCGTGACCAAGCGCGACCGCTCGTACTGCAGCCCGCCGGGCATGCCGGGAATCATGCGCCTGGCCCAGTACCCCTACGAGTTCATCTTCGCCCCTGGCCGGGTGACGATCAACCAGGAAGCGTGGATGCAGACGCGCACGATCTGGACCGACGGGCGCAAGCACCAGGACGATCCGGACCCCACTTACATGGGCGATTCGATCGGCCATTGGGAAGGCGAGACGCTGGTGGTCGACACCATCGGCATCGATCCCGCGCTCGATATTGCCACCGGCTATGGCCACTCGGACAAGTTCCACCTCGTCGAACGCATCCACCTCGACCCCAAGGACCATGACGTCCTGGTGAACGAGATGACGATGGAGGACCCCGACGCGCTCGCCGAGCCGTTCCACACCACGGCGCGCTACCGGCGCGACCGTTACGGCCAGCTGCTCGAGTTCGAATGCTCGCAGAATGACCGCAATCCGGTCGACGCGAGCGGCAACACCGAGTTCAGGTAATCGAGCGCCTTGCGGCAAGCGGAGGGTGATTTTCGCCACCCTTTGTTGACGGAATCAAAAGTGTCGTTACACCTCTGGCTCAGGCCTCGAACCAACAAGATGGCCGTGCAGGGAGGGTCATGCTCGAGGTCCACACCTGGGAGCCGAACGCCAATTCGGGAAAGCCGCTCTTCTGCCTCCACGAAAAGGGCGTCCCGTTCATATACCACTACGTCGACATGGGCGCGCACGAGCACCATGGCCCGGGCTTTTTGGCGATAAACCCCGACGGAACGGTCCCGGCGATCGTCCACGACGGCTTGACGATGACCGAATCGACCCCGGCGATGGAATACATCGACGAGACTTTCCCCGGTCCGCCACTCCGGCCACAGGATCCGTTCCGGCGCTGGCAGATGCGCGTGCTGATGCGCTTCATGGACAACGTCGTTGCCCCGTCGCTGGCGATGATTGCTTCCAACCGCTTCGCGGCGCCGCGGTTTGCCGGCGAGGATCCCGGTGAGCTGCGCCGCAAGCTCGAGCGCATTCCACTGCCCGAGCGCAGGGCCACGTGGGAGCAGCTGATGTTTCAGTCGACCCCGCGGGAGGAAATCGCCGAGTCGGAGCGCCGCGTTTCGGACGCCATTGGCCGGTTCGACAGCATCCTTTCGAACCAGAAGTGGCTTGCCGGCGACAGCTTCTCGCTCGCCGACATTTGCGTGTTCGCCACCTTTTACGGCCTGCCGCACTCGCGAGAGGAGGACGTCAACGACGAGGCGAGCCCGCACCTCATGCGCTGGCTTCGTGCATGCCACGCTCGCCCCGGCCTCCAGGCGGCGCTGAGGATGGGCAACGGCTTCGTCGCCGAGCGCGCCGCCGAAGTGCGCCGGCGGATCGGCGTTTCAGAGACGGTTGCCGCATGATGCGGCTCCACTACGCGCCCGGCTCGGCACATTCCGCAGCCGTTCGCATCGTGCTGGCCGAGAAGGGCGTGGAGCCGGAGCTGCACAAGCTCGACATCGTCCATTTCGAGCAGCATTCGCCGGAGTATCTCGCGGTCAACTGCCACGGGACGGTCCCCCTCCTGGAAGACGACGGCCGCAAGCTGTTCGAAAGCTTCGCCATCCTCGAATATCTTGACGAGACCTATCCCGACCCGCCGCTCATCGGCGATGACCCGCGGAAAAGCTACATCGCGCGCAAGTGGGGCAAGTACGTCGAAACTCACATCGCCCCGCACCTCGCCATCGTTCGCTGGGCAGCGCTCGGCGGGCGCGTGGCCGCGATTGCGCAAGCAGGGCTCGACCGGCTCCTGCCGGAAAGGGCGGCGCTTTGGCGGCGGGCGCTTGAGGGCTTTGGCTCGGACCAGCTGGAGGCTTCGGCCCGCGCGATGCTCGCGGCCGGCGACCGTCTTGCCGCAGACCTCGCGGGGACGGTCTGGCTCGCCGGCGATCGCATGACGCTGGGCGACATCGCGGTCTACCCCCACGCGGCCCAGTTCGGCGCGCTCGGCCTGCCGCTGCCCAAGAGAGTGGACGCGTGGCTGGCCCGCATGGCGGAGCGCCCGTCCGTGCAAGCGATTCGCGAGGACTTGTTTCCGGTCGCGGTGATGGGCCCCGAGCCTGGCAGATGGGGCTGAGCGGTCCGAAGGTTGGAAGTTCCAGGGAGCACAAGCGAAGGGGAGAGCACCATGAACGATCAGAATCGTTGCGCCGCACACCGCTGCGGGTTTGGCCGTCGCCGGAGTTGGCTGTCCGGTATCTCGGCTCTCGCCATAGGTATCGCGTGGGCGCTGCCGGCGAGCGCGCAGGACACCGCAGCGGGGACGAAGCCGCAGGAGACGGCCACGACGGCCGACGCCTCCAAGGGCGCCCGGGCGTCCGACAAGGGCCAGCTTAACGAGATCGTCGTCACCGCCCAGTTCCGCTCGCAGGCGCTGCAGAAGGTGCCGATGTCGATCACCGCGGTGAACTCCGACCAGATCCAGCAGCGCAGCATCACCAACGTGATCGACGTCGCCCAGGCCGCGCCGAACGTGACCATGACCGAAGGCGGCAACGGCTTTGGCAAGACCAACCAGGCCTTCATCCGCGGCATCGGCCAGCTCGACTTCAGCTTCGCCTTCGAGCCGAAGGTCGGCTTCTATATCGACGACGTCTATTACGCGACGACGTTCGGTTCGGTGTTCGAGCTGCTCGACATCGACCGCGTCGAGATCGAGCGCGGCCCACAAGGCACGCTCAACGGCCGCAACTCGGTCGGCGGCGCGATCCGCATCTTCAACAAGAAGCCGCAGGGCGACAACTCGGGCTACCTCGAGGCGAGCTATGGCAGCTTCAATCACTATCAGATCAAGGGCGCGATCGACGTGCCGATCGTCGCCGACACGGCGGCGTTGCGCCTCGCCGCCTCTTACAACAGCCGCGACGGCTGGGTTAAGCTGCTGAACTTCGCCTGCGCCCATCCTGCGGTCGCCGGCACACTGCCAAAGACCGGGCTCGACAACAACGGCGGCACCGGCGGCAGCCGCAGCGGCTGCAAGGTCGGCACGCTCGGCGGCGGCGACGTGTTCACGACGCGCGGGCAACTGCGGATCCACAGCGGCAGCTGGGAAGACAACATCGAGGCC
>DATJHD010000052.1:0-3170 GCA_035494275.1 Croceibacterium sp. | reverse complement strand
ATGCGGCTCAATTCGGCGCGCTCGAACCCGACCTGGTTGGGAATGCGGGCCGGGAACGCGACGATCGTGCCGCTGCCCGGCCCGACGCTCATTAGCTATTGCTCCCGCTGCGCTTGCGCGATCGCGCGGGCGCAGGTTCGGATTGCGGCGCATCCTCGTCCGCCGGGCGCATCTTCTCGAGCTCGGCGTGGAAAATGGCGAGGCGCGCCTCGAGCTCGTCGATGCGCTGGGCGGTCGGCTCGCACGGTTCCTCGCACGGGGTGCCGTAGGGGATGAACTCGCGGACGTAGGTTTCGACCGGAACGAGCGTGCTGCGCGCCTTGAGACCGACCATCGTCGCCCCTTCCGGCACGTCGTCGGTGACGATCGCGCCGGCACCGATGCGGGCGCGTTCGCCGATGGTGATGGGCCCGAGGATCTGCGCCCCTGAGCCGACGATCACGTTGTCCTTCAGCGTCGGGTGGCGCTTGCCGCCCTTGCCGCTCGTCGGGTTGGTGCCGCCGAGGGTGACGCACTGGTAGATCGTCACGTTGTCGCCGATCTCGGCGGTCTCGCCGATCACTGTGAAGCCGTGGTCGATGAAGAAATTCTTGCCGATCTTGGCGCCCGGATGAATGTCGATGCCGGTGAGCCAGCGGGAGACGTGGTTGACCAGCCGGGCGAGGAAGTACAGCTCGGCTTCGAACAGCCAGTGCGCGGCACGGTGCAGGCCGAGGGCCCAGACGCCGGGATAGATGAGGATTTCCCACCGGCTGCGCGGCGCCGGGTCGCGGGCGTGAATGGAATCCAGGTAGGCTAGCAAGCGATCCCACATAACTGCGTGATTCTCCTTCAAACGCCGCCTTAAAGCAAGACACCACCGTTAACCTGTCGAACCAGGTTCATGCGTTTGCCTGCTAGAGCAGGCGGGGCTCCTCCGGGCCCTGGACCGCTTCGAGCGCCGCCCGCCAGATGACCAGCGTGGGCGGTGCCTTGCGTTCCAGGCTCAGCGTGTCGATCGCTTCGACCAGCTTTTCGATCTGCAGGTAGGAACGCTCTGCGCGGGGGACAAGGTATTGTGCGGCGTCCTCGCCCAGCGGGAGCCCGCGCTCCTCGGCGTGGCTGAGGATCAGCTCCGCCGCCATGGCGTCGTCGGGCGGCCCGATTTCGAGCTGGAGCGCGGCTCCCAAGCGGGACTTGAGATCGGGCAGCGCGATATCCCAAGGCGGCACGCCGCCGACGATCAGCAGCGGCCGGCCGTCCTCCTGGGCGCGGTTCCAGCGGTGGAACAGCTCGGCCTCGTCGAGGGCCTGGGCATCGTCGATGGCGTCCCCTTTCCCACTCTCGGAGAACCAGCGGGCGAGCAGCGACTTGCCTGAGCGCGACGGGCCGGTGAGCACCGCCGCGCGGAACGGCCAGCTTCGCGGGTTCTTGAGGGCTTCCACCACCGCCGCATTGCCCTCGCCGAGCACGATTCGTCCGGGGCCGGCGGCCACGCGGGCAAGAGGAAGGGCGATCTGCGACATTGTCGCACCAGCCCTAGCGTCACTAGCGATGAATGACGAGAACGCCGGCGACGTTGCTGACCTGGAACCCGCGCCCGCGCAGCGCCGCGGCCAGGGCGTCGAGGTCACCGGCAAAGCCGACCCGCATCACCGACATGCCGCCGATGGCGATGCTGCTCGGCGTCGCCGAACGCACCCCTGGCGTGGCGCGAACGAAGGCGAGAGAGGTATCGACTTCCGCCGCGCTGGGCGTGGCAAACTGGATGGTGAAGCCGTTGACCTGTCCGGCCGGTGGCGGCGCGCCCGGCCCGGTGACCACGGTCTGACCTTCGGGAATGGCCGCGGCGGCGGCTTCCTGCGCCCTGGCTGCGTCGAGCAGCGCCTGGATCGCCGGGCTGATCTGGATGTTCTCGTGCCCGAGCGTCGAATCGGGCCGCAGTTTGCCGTCGGCAAGCGCAAGGCTGAAGATCCGGTCGAAACGCTGCACGGCCTGCTCGAGCATCTGCGGCAGCGCGTCGTCGTTCGCCGCGGTCATGGTGAACTGGTCGAGGTAGGTGCTGTCCGGGCCATAGCGGGCGGTGAAGGTCCCCTTGACCGGCCCGCCCGGCCATTGCCGCTGCAGCTGCGCGACCGGCACGATGATGTCGGACGCGCCGTAGGCATCGAGGATGTTGTTCCACCAGGCGCGGCTACGGCGGCCGGTCTGGCCGTAAGTCAAGAGCAGCGAGTCCCCGCCGGCGCCGACGGGACGGACGTAATCGATCGCGCTCGCGCCGGACTGGAACTCGGCCCAGGCGCGCTGCCACGGATTGCGCACCTGGTACATCGTGTAAGTGCCGCCGGAGATCAGCACAGGCAGCGTCAGCATCGGCTGTGAATGGGCCTGCTCGCCGGCCGCGCCGAGCAGCGCCCCGGCCCGCTTGCGGTCGAACACCACGCCGAGCGTCGCCACGTAGCGGCGCGGGCCGACGCGTTCCTTCTGGATCAGCACCGCCGAAACCATCGATTCGATCTGCTGTGGCGGAAGGTCGGGACCGCCGACCTTCTTCCACGCCTGGACCTCGGCCGCGAGCCAGCCCTGCTGGCGCGCATCCTCCGGATTCTTGCCGACGACGTTTACGTCGATGTTGCCGACCGAGATATCGGTGGTCGCAGCGACCGGCGCGATCCCGCGGTCGCCGGAGACTTGCGCGATCAGCGCTGCCGCGACGGCGAGCGCCGCTCCGCCGAGGACGACGGGGAGCAAGCGGCGTTTGGGCGGTGAAAGGAGAAGCGTAAGAGCCGTCATCAGGGGAAACCGCGCGCCTTTTGCCGAAAGGCGAGTGGAAATCCAAGCGCGAAAGGATAAAGCGAGCCGCGATGCCTGCCAACGACCCGCCACCCGACCGCAATTACACCTACGAACAGGCCGGCGTCTCGATCGATGCCGGCAATGCGCTGGTCAAAGCGATCGGCCCGTTGGTCAAGGCGACCCGGCGGCCGGGTGCGAATGGCGAGATCGGCGGCTTCGGCGGGTTCTTCGACCCGAAGGCGGCGGGCTATTCTGATCCGATCCTCGTGGCGGGGAACGACGGTGTCGGCACCAAGCTCAAGCTCGCCATCGACCACGGGCGGCACGACAGCGTCGGCATCGACCTCGTGGCGATGTGCGTCAACGACCTCATTGTCCAGGGCGCCGAGCCGCTG
>DATJHD010000051.1:0-2155 GCA_035494275.1 Croceibacterium sp. | reverse complement strand
CACTCGAATGCGCGCAAGCTGGATTTCGCGATCATCGGCGTGATGGCAGTCGCCATCGTGCTGCTGGCCTCGGGCTACTTTGTGCGCCGGGCCGCGCCCGCCGCTGCACAGCCTGCGAAGCTGGCCGCCTTCCACCCACCCGCCGGCACCCTCGTGGTATTGCCGTTCGCCAACCTCGATAACGATCCGAAACAGCAATACTTCAGTGACGGCATCACCGAGGAATTGACCAACGCGCTCGGCCAGAACACCGGCTTGCGCGTGATCGCGTGGGACACGGCGTCGAAATACCGCGACAGCAAGCAATCCGCCGCCGACATCGGCAAGGCGCTGGACGTCGCCAGCGTGCTCACCGGCAAGATCGAGCGGCAGGGCGACAACGTGCGGGTGATCGTGGAGCTGGTGAACGTCACCGATGGCTACCAGCTCTGGGCCAACCACTACGACGATTCGCTCGCCAACATCTTTCAGGTGCAAGACAAGATCTCGGGCGCGATCGCGGCGGCGCTGAAGGTGAAGTTCGCGGACGCGAGCGCGCCGCGCCGCGTGGACCCGCAGGCCTACGATCTGGTGCTGAAAGCCCGCGCGCTGATGGAGCGTGCCCGCACCGCCGCACCCGTCGAGCAGGCCCGCGCGCTGCTTGAACAGGCCATCGCGCTGGACCCCGACTACGCCGAGGCGCACGCCCAGCTCGCGCACGTCTGGTTCGTCCTGACCCAAGTCTCCACCCTGCCGCTCAAGGACGGGCTGCCCAAGTTGCGTGCGGAAGCGAACCGGGCGCTCGCCGTCGACCCGGGCAACGTCACCGCGATCATCGCGCTGGCCATCGCCGACATGGCCGAAGGCAAGCGGGCCGAGGCCAAGGCCGGCTACCAGCGCGCCCTCGAACTCGACCCCAGCAACGTCGATGCGCATCTGAATTACGCGAACGTGTTGCCGATGCAACAGGCCTTGGCAGAGGCCCTTGAAGCGGTACAGCTCGACCCCGACAAGGCCGTCGCGCAGAACAACCTGACGGTGGATTACCTCGATCTCGGGGACTACGCGCAGGCCTTGCCGCCCTTGCAGGCCGTGCTGCGGCTCGACCCGCACAGCGCCGACAACGCCCAGGGGCTTGCCCAGACCTATGCGCTGCTGCACCGCAACGCGGAGGCGGTCAAGGTCTTCGATCTCGCCCAGCCGGAGACGCCGCTCGCCAAGGCACTGATCGCCGCGGGCAGGCTCAGCTACGAATCCGTGCTCGACCCCGCGCGGCACGCCGACGCCCTGGCTGCGGTGGAAGCGCTCGGCCGGCGCACCGATCTTGATCCGGCCTCGCTCGGCGACGTGATCGAGCTTTATCTCGTGCTCGGCGAAAAGCGCAGCGCGCTCGCTCTGCTACCGGGCTTGTGCGCAAGCCAACCGGTCTATTGCAGCGATCTCAGCGTCAATCCGGTCTGGCTACCGCTGCGCGGCGACCCCAGGTTCGAGGCGCTGGTGAAGCAGTACGACACCGTCTCGAAACCCGCCGCGGCGGCCAGTACGGGCGCGCCCACCGGTCCGGTCGCGTCGCAATAACCATCGCCGGCCCCTCGAGGGGAGATTCGTGGTGGGGATGGGCATTTCTCTTCAAGGCGCGAGGCGGCGCGCCTGCATCAGCGAATCCGTCTCTGACCCGAGGTCTGCTTCAGGACCAAGGTGAGCGTCAATGGCCGCTTTCGGGCGACCCGAGAGGCGGCAAAGGTCCGGTCCGTGGCCGAACCGCGTCCGTTGCCGGCGATCGCTGCGCCGACCAACGCGAAACTCGCGCTCACGACCCGTTGCAGTCATATGCCACCCCGGCAAGCGGCCGTTTGGCGAGGCGAAAGCGGACGATCGGGGCAAAGAGCGCGTCAGGTGGTAGCAATGCCGTACCTGAATTTCGACACGTGCGCGTTTACACTTGCGCCCGTGGAGGCCGGCCTGTTGCCGGCGGGGACTTTGTGTTGCCGTGGCCGTGCGTCCATCCTTCTTCGCGGAATTGAAGCGCCGCAATGTGCTGCGCGCAGGCGTGCTTTACGCCGGCGCGGCATGGGCGCTGTCGCAGGGCATCGCACAACTGGGGCCACTGTTCGACGCGCCCAACTGGGCGATGCGTGCGTTCGTGATCGCCTGCGTGATCGGCTTTCCGTTTTGG
>DATJHD010000050.1:0-10157 GCA_035494275.1 Croceibacterium sp. | reverse complement strand
GATGCCGAGGTCGTAGTACTTCAGGTCGACGTCGAGATACGGCAGGATCAGCCGTTCGCGGATCCACTGCCAGATGATCCGCGTCATCTCGTCGCCGTCGATCTCGACGATCGGGTTCGCAACCTTGATTTTGGCCATGGGTATCCTGTCGTCCCGGAGTGAGTGCTTGCGGACCCCTTACGGAGCGGGGAAGGGGAGCGCAAGCTGGCCTTGACGGCCGAAAACGGTCGTCAAGACATCGCCCCGGACGTGGCTTTTGGAGCGAACGAAGGTGTCCTCGTCAGTCGAGGCGCGTGGCGTCAACCCATCGCTCGACGAGCTTGGGCGCGAAGCGCGCGGCGGCGAGGCCCCACTTGCTGATGGCGGGCCGTTCCGCGAGGCCCCACGCGACGGCCGCCCACAGCAGCGGCGACTTCACACGCTTGTAAAGGTCCTGCTGATAGGCGGGCGCGGCGCCGCTCCCGCCGGCCAGCCACGCCTCGGCGGCGGCGATCCCGCTGGCCAGCGCAATGTCGATTCCTTCTCCGGCGAGCGAGGGGATTACCGCCGCCTGGTCGCCGAGGCGGAACACGCCCGGCTCGGTCGCCTGCGCGCTCCAGCCGTAGGGGATCGAGCCTATGCAATCGATGCGCAGGTCGTGCCAGCCGGGCTCCAGCCGCAAGGCGAAATGCGCATGCTTCGCCGCCAGTTGCGCGAGGAGCCGGACCGGATCGGCCGCAGCTTCGCCCATGAGCGACTTACGCACCGCGAGGCAGACGTTCGCGCTGCCGTCTTCCTGCAGCACCACACCGGCATAGCCGCCGTCGAACAAGTGCAGCTCGATGGTGTGCGCGAGCCGCCTTGCCAGGCCGGGCGAGGGCGTCATCCGCACGCGCAGCCCGAGCGCCGGGTCCTTCGCCTGGCGCGGGCGCGTCGTGCCGCGCAAGTCGTGCTTGCCGGTGGCAAGGAACAGGCTGTCGGCCTGCCAGCTATGGGCGCGGCCGGTCACCTGTACGCCTTCGACTTGCCGGACCGTATCGTGGATGAGCTCGGCGCCCTCGGCGACCGCCCGCTGGCGCAGCGCGGTGTCGAGCACCCGCCGCGACAGGCCGAAGGCGCGATTGGGCAGGGCGATTTCCGCAGGCCGACCCTGGCCGTAGAGGATCAGCCGCTCGACCGGGTGAGCGCCGAGCCCCTCCGCGTCGACGCCGAGCGCACGCAGGCGTCCGGCGGTGCGCCAGCTGAGGAAACCGCCGCACAAGGCATCCGTCACGAGCGGATCGCGGTCGACCAGCAGCGGCTTTGCGCCGCCCCGCGCGAGCGCGATCCCGGCGGCGCAGCCGGCCGGGCCGGCGCCCAGGATCAGCGGATCTTCTCGACGCACAGCCTGAATGGAAATCTCCGACGGACTCTCGCGCCGACGACGCCGGCCTCGGCCAGTATGGCAGGCCACTCCGGAGGGCGATAGCTGCGGGCGATCGAGGTCGCCCCGTCAAGGCGGACGATCCGGTGCCAACCCATCACGCTCGCCAGCAGCGGAAACGTCGCGTAGGCGAAGCCGTGACGGTGCAGGTCGTTGATGAACCAGCCGACGCGCGCCTCGCGATCCATGAAGCGCAGGAACGCGATCAACTGGTCGTGGCTCATGTGATGGGCGACGAGGCTCGACAGGATGAAGTCGAATCCCTGGCCCTCCAGGTCGCGGTAGTCGCCCGCAAGATATCGGATCGGGGCGTCGCCGGCCGTGCTCGCCTCGGCGGCGGCGACGCTGCGGGCGTTGAGGTCGACGCCGGTCAGCTCGGCGGCGATGTGGCGCCGTCTCGCCCAGCGGTAGATCCGCCGCAGCATGTCACCGTCGCCGAAGCCGACGTCGAGCAGGCGAAGGCTCTTGCGCGCGCCGATCGCGCGGGAAAGGAAATCGAGGGTGGGGCGATACGCGAAGGTGGAGCGGTTCACCTTGGCGAGATCGTGCAGGACGGCGTGGTACGTCGCGGCGTCGAGCGCCGGATCGTCCATCAGTTCGTCGGCCTGGAGCCTTTCACGCAGCATCGCCCTCGGTCCAGTGGAAGCGGAAGCCCTCCATCGCGAGCCCGGGGCCGAACGCCAGCGCTACGCCGCTTTCGGGGCGCCGGGCCATGATCTGCTCCAGCACGAACAGGATCGTCGCCGACGACATGTTGCCGCAGCTGCGCAGCACCTCGCGTGATTCGGCGAGCGCGCCTTGCGGCAAGGCAAAGGCGCGTTCGACGGCATCGAGAATCGACTTGCCGCCAGGGTGCACGGCCCATGCGCCGATGTCATCGGGCCCGCGTCCGTTGACGATCTTGCCGGCGATCTCCGGCTCGCTCAACGCGGCGGCGAGGCGACCGGGCACTTCGCCCGACAGGCTCATCGCAAAGCCGGTGTCGCCGATGGTCCAGGTAATGAGCGAATCGCTCTCCTCGAGCATACCCGAGAAGCCGTCGCAAAGCGCCAGCCCCATGCCGTCGGCGGAGACGATCGCCGCCGCCGCGCCGTCGCTGAACTGCGCCATCGCCAGCGTCGATTCGAGGCCGGCGTCGATCTGCAGATGCAGGCTGCACAGCTCCACCGCGACGACCAGCACGCGGGCATCCGGCCGCGAGCGGACGATGTGCCCCGCGGTCCTCAGCGCGGTGACGCCGGCGTAACAGCCCATGAAGCCGACCACGAGGCGCTCGACGTCGCCCGAAAGGCCGAGCGCGCGGGCGATGATCTGGTCGACGCCCGGAGCGACAAAACCGGTGCAGCTCGAGACGACGAGGTGGGTTATGTCGCCCAGCTCGCCAAGGCCGGCGATGGCCTCAAGCGCCAGTTTCGGCGCTTCGCGGGCATAGACAGCCATCCGCTCGGCGGTCGTCGGCTGGGTGTTGCGCGTGTAGAACCGGTCGGGTTCGAGGCTCGCCTGGTCCCCGAGCACCGACCAGCGATGCTCGATCCCGGAGCGCTCGGCCATCCGGCCGAACAGCCGCGCCTCGCGGGGATCGCTGAGCTTGCCCTGCGCCCAAGTGCGATAGTCCTTGTCGACGTCGGTGACCGGAATGGCGCCCGCGATGGCGTTTATGCGAGCGACTGCTGTCATACCTTGCATGTAACCGGGATAGACGCCGTTGGTTCAAAAGACAGGATGAAACGAACGAAAAAGGCGCCGCCATCGCGACGCCTCCTGCGTTCCGTCTCCGGTCCGGGATCAAGTCCCGAATGACTCCGGGAGCCGAAATCCCGCCGTGGCGCGGGCTTTGCCCTACTCGTTCCGATGGTGGGCGTACCAAGGTTCGAACTTGGGACCCCTGCGATGTCAACACAGTGCTCTACCACTGAGCTATACGCCCGATCCATCGGCGAGCGCCGGGCGCGAAACCCGGCGGCAGGCGCGCCAGATAGCGTCGCCCCAGCAGGCTTGCAAGGGACTAGACGGTCGCGGTCGCGCGGTCTTCGAACATCCGTTCGACCTCGGACACCAGTTCCTTCAGGTGGAACGGCTTCGAGAGCACCTTCGACTGCGGAGCTTCGCGGCTGGAGCGCAGGGAAACCGCGGCAAAACCGGTGATGAACATCACCTTGGTCCGCGGGCTCACTTCCGAGCAGCGCTGGGCGAGCTCGATGCCGTCCATCTCGGGCATGACGATGTCGGACAGCAGGAGATCGTATTCCTCGTCCTCGAGCAGCGGCACGGCCAGGGTGCCCCGATCGACCGCGGTGACGTCGTATCCGGCATTCTCGAGCGCCCGCACGAGGTAAGTGCGCATCGCGTCGTCGTCTTCAGCCAGCAGGATACGGATCATTGCGCGCTTGCCCCCGTTGTTCGTCAGGGTGCCCTCTAACCGATGGCTCCTTAAAAATCTTGCGCGTTGTCTCGCCTGCCCAGCTTTGACACACACCCGACGAACAGGCACCTAGCGGAGATGGCTTCCGACAGCAGCGAGCTCACCGATTCTTCCGTCCGGCGCGGGGGCACCATACCCGGCGCGCCGGGCAGCGCGGCCTATACGCTGCTGCGGCGCGAACCGTCGCCGATCCCGGTGCTTATCGCTGTCCCGCACGCCGGGCGGATCTACCCGCCGAGCCTGCTTGGCGAGATGCGCGACCCGAGCGGCGCGAGTCTCAAGCTGGAAGACCGCTATGTCGACCTTTTGGCGCGGACCATTGCCGAAAAGACCGGGGCGGCGCTGCTGACGGCCGAGGCGCCGCGGGCGATGATCGACCTCAATCGCGCGCCCGAGGAAATGGATTGGGAAATGGTCGCCAATCGCGAGCAGGACGGCCGCGAACCGCCCGGCCCCGCGCGGCGCGCGCGCGGCGGTCTCGGGCTCGTGCCACGGCGGCTTCCCGGGCTCGGCGAGATCTGGAAGCGGCGGATGACGCAGGCGGAGCTCGATTCGCGGCTTGCCGGCATCCATGCGCCGTACCACGCGGCGCTCGCCGCCGAGCTCGCGAGGCTCAAGGCGCGCTGGGGCGGGGTGCTGCTGGTCGATCTCCATTCGATGCCGCCGCTCGGGCCCAAGAGGGGGCCGCACGCGTCGGCCGACTTCGTCATCGGCGACCGCTTCGGCAGCTCGTGCGACGGATTGCTGGTCGCGGCGGCCTTCGATCACTTCGCGGCGGCCGGACGGCGCGCGGCGCACAACCGGCCCTATGCGGGCGGCTATGTCCTCGATCGCCACGCCGCGCCCTCGCGCGGGTTTCACGGGCTGCAGGTGGAGGTTTGCCGGGCGGCCTATCTCGACGAGCGACTGCGCGAGCCCGGATGGGGCTTCGAGGCTGTCGCCGAGTTGCTCGAAGGCCTGGTGCGCCGGCTGGCGAGCGATTTCGCGAGCCTTGGCGGCAGCCTGAGGCAAGCCGCGGAATAAGCGAAGACGGGTCCATAAAAAACCACCTCGTGCACGGGGCACGAGGTGGCCAAGGTTCAGGGAGGAGGCGCGCCTCAGCGCGCCTATCCAGACGGGCCATGAGGGAAGCGCCGCCCGGACAAGTCGCAAATAAGCAACAGCCCCAAAAATTCAAGAGGCCGCAAGGTCGCAAATTGTCGCGTTGCGGGCGCCCCTGAGCGTTGGCCTAGGCCGTCGTTTCGACGTTTTCCGTCTGCGCGCTGCCGCTCGCCCCGACCGGGCCCTTGCCGAGCGTCACCTGCTTGCCGAAGATCACCCGCATGACGTCGAGCGAGAACAGGTGGGCGTAGATCAGGGGCAGGATGCCGTTCTGGTTCCAGGTGCGCAGCTGGTCGCCGCGAAGCTCCACCAGCTTGTCCTGATTGACCATCTTGAAGCCGCGATAGACGTAAGGATTTGCCGAATCGTCGTTCTGCTGGATCGCCACCTGGCCGTCCATCAGCAAGTCGTGCTTCTTGAGCTCCTCGACGAACTGCTGCGTCCGGAATCCGGCCTGCTCGAACTGCTCGCAGAACGCCAGCAGGGCCTTGGTGTGTTCGGTCGGCTGGTCGCCGTCGAACAGTGCAGCGCCTTCGCCTTCCTCGACGACGAGGCCGCTGGTCGGATCGAAGCACAGCGACAGCTCCTGGGCTTCCGGCGCAAGCCGCGCGAGAAGGTACGGATAGCGGCGGATGTAGGCGGGGACATACGCCTGCTCGAGCAGCACACCGCCGTCGTCGAAAAACACGTTGACGCCGTCGTTGAGACCCATGAGCGCCAGCGGCACGGGCTGGTCGCTGTCCGAAAACACGATCGGGAAATGCCGCTGCGCGAGCGTGAACTCGTCGACCGTGAGCGGAATGGCGTGCTGGTTGACCGCCCACAGCGCGGCGTCGACCGACTTCGCGACCCACGTTCCGTGGTCCCGGCTGTTGAGCGGAGCGAGGTCGTTGTAAAACAAAGGCAACTGGGGCTGCGGCGCGCTGGCCATCGAGTCTCTCCGGGGATGTGTCTGTCTTGCCCGCCATCGGCGTGCGAAGCGCGGGCTTTACGGATTGCCGGACGCAGGCGCAAGCGGCACCAGCTTGCCCGGGTTGAGCAGCCCCCGCGGATCGAGCGCATGCTTGACTGCGCGCATCACGTGAAGCTGCACCGGATCGCCGAGGCGGCCGAGCTCGTCCCGCTTCAACTGCCCGATGCCGTGCTCGGCGCTGATCGATCCTTGCCATTGGGTGACAAGATCATGCACGAAATGACTGATCTGCTTTCCTTCATTATCCTCCCAAGTGCCCCGAACCGCACCTTCGGGCGCGAGCACGTGGTAATGGACGTTGCCGTCGCCCAGGTGGCCGAAGGCCACCACCCGGGTGCCGGGAAAGCGCGCTTCGACCTGCGGCGCGGTCTGCTCGATGAAATCGGCCATCGCCGCCACGGGAACCGAGATGTCGTGCTGCATGGCGGGGCCCAAGGCGCGTTCCGCCGGCGCGATTTCGTCGCGCAACAGCCAAAAGGCTTCGGCCTGGCTCTCGTTGGCGGCGATGGTCCCGTCTTCGACGAGACCCGCTTCAAAGGCGCTTTCGAGCAATTCGCGCGCCAGCGCCGGCAGCGCGTCCGCGCGCGTCCTGTCGGCCACGAGCTCGATCAGGACGTGCCACGCGTGCTCGCCCTCGAGCGGCCTGCGCGCGCCAGGCACGTGCGCCAGGACCGCCTCAAGGCTGTGGCGGGGCATGATCTCGAAGCCCTCGAGCGCATCGCCCGCGACCCGCTCGGCGTGGGCGAGCAGCCTCGGCGCGTCGCCGACTTCGCCGATCCCGGCCCACAGCACCGCGCGCTCGGCCAGCGCCGGCAGCAGCCGCAAG
Source organism: Croceibacterium sp. (assembly GCA_035494275.1). GTDB lineage: Bacteria > Pseudomonadota > Alphaproteobacteria > Sphingomonadales > Sphingomonadaceae > Croceibacterium_B. The sequence continues at coordinate 3,433 of DATJHD010000050.1, read as the reverse complement.
GTCGCGGCGGTGACGATGCCGAGCGTCCCTTCGGATCCGATCAAAAGCTGCTTGAGGTCAAACCCGCGGTTGTCCTTCTTGAGCGGCGTCAACGCTTCAAACACGCTGCCGTCGGCGAGCACCGCCTCGATGCCGAGCACCTGCGCGCGCATCGAGCCGTGGCGCAGCACCTGAGTGCCCCCGGCATTGGTCGAGACCAGCCCGCCGATGGTCGCCGTGCCCTTGCCGCCGAGCGTAAGGGGGAAGCGCAGGCCCTCGGCCGCCGCCGCCTCGTGGAGGGTCTGCAGGATGACACCCGCTTCGCACACCGCCTCGCGCGCCTCGCCGTCGAGCCGGCGGATGGCATTCAGGCGCCTCAGGGACAGCAGGATCGCCGTCCCGCTCGTGTCGGGCGTCGCTCCGCCGCACATTCCGCTGTTTCCACCCTGGGGAACGATGGGCACGCCGAACTCGGCGCAAAGGCGGACCAGGCCGGCGACCTCCTCGGTCGAGGCAGGCGAGGCGAGGGCGATCGTCTGGCCGGTGTAGCGGCCGCGCCAGTCCGTCAGCCACGGGCGGACGAGTTCGGGATCGCGCGTCAGCCCGCGGGGGCCGAGCAGCGCTGCGGCGCGGTCGAGAAAGACAGCCTGGGAACGCGTCTGTGTGTCCATTGCGCCACGCTCTGCCAGCCGATTGGCTGCGTTGCAAAGGGCAAAGCGCGAGTTAAGCCAACATTCAAGCACCGGGCATAAGGAGCTAAGCAACCGGCCCGACTTGCGGCCGCCTGGACTTAAGCCCGCCGGAATGAATAGCGTCCCTGCCGTGATTGCTGCATTGTCCCTGGCTGTGGCCGCTCCGCAGGCGCAACCTTTGTCGCTCTCGAAGACCGCTCACGAAATCGCGCCAAGGCCGGCGGAGGGCAGGCTGGGCCAGCAGCGCGAGGAACCGCGGCCCTACCGCGATTTTCGTGACAGCTACCGGCCGCAGGCGCAAAACCAGGTCCATATCGAGCAGCGGGTCATCATCCGCATCTCGCCCGGCCGCGGCGTGGCGCGCGAGGAGATGCTGGCGCGGATTCCGAGCCGCGACGCGCCGATGCGCTATCGGGAAAAGAAGCTCGGCGGGTGCATCGCGGTCGACGAGATCACCGGAGCGCAGCCTCTCGAAGACAACCGCCTGCTCTTGTTCATGCGCGATCATCGCGTGCTCAGCGCGGCGCTCGAACGAGCTTGCGACGCCGACGACTTCTACCTCGGATTCTACATCGAGCGCAACGCCGACGGCCTGTTGTGCAGCAACCGCGACAAGCTCCAGTCGCGTACCGGCGCCAATTGCGAAGTGGAGCGGCTGAGCCGGCTGGTGGCGCTGAAGGATTGAGCCCGGCCGGCTCGACGGGGACCTTCCTTGACTTTTTTACGACTTGCCGCATAGGGCGCGCCTCGGTTTGCGGGAACAAGCTCCTGCGCCGAGCCTTGGCGTGTTGGCGCTCCAATTGGTCCCGGACATGGAAAACAGATGAAATTTGCCGATCTCGGCCTGTCAGACGAATTGCTCCAAGCGGTCGAAGCCGCGGGCTACGAGGAACCTACGCCGATCCAGGCGCAGGCGATTCCGCAGGTCCAGATGATGAAGGACCTGATCGCCATCGCCCAGACGGGCACGGGCAAGACGGCAAGCTTCGTGCTGCCGATGATCGATATCCTCGCCCATGGCCGCCGCCGCGCCCGCATGCCGCGTTCGTTGATCCTCGAGCCGACGCGCGAGCTTGCCGTCCAGGTGGCCGAGAACTTCGAGAAGTACGGCAAGAACCACGATCTTTCGATGGCGTTGCTGATCGGGGGCGTGCAGATGGGCGACCAGGTCAAGGCGCTCGACGAGGGCGTCGACGTGCTCATCGCCACGCCGGGGCGGCTGATGGACCTGTTCGAGCGCGGCAAGATCCTGCTGACCGGCTGCGACCTCCTCGTCATCGACGAGGCCGATCGGATGCTCGACATGGGCTTCATCCCCGACATCGAGTTCATTTGCGAGAAGCTGCCGTCGAATCGCCAGACGCTGCTGTTCAGCGCCACCATGCCGCCGCCGATCAAGCGGCTTGCGGATCGCTTCCTCACCAACCCGAAGTCCATCGAGGTCGCTCGCCCGGCGACGGCGAACGTCAACATCGAGCAGTTCAAGGTCAGGGCAACGAGCCGCGACAAGCGCGAGGTGCTGCGGCGACTCCTGCAGTCCGACGACGTCACCAGCGCACTGGTCTTCGCCAATCGCAAGACCACCGTGCGCGAGCTCAACAAGAGCCTGAAGCGCCACGGCTTCGCCAGCGGCGAGATTCATGGCGACATGGACCAGGCGAGCCGGCTTGCCGAGCTCGACCTGTTCAAGAAGGGGCAGGTCAACATCCTCGTTGCAAGCGACGTCGCGGCGCGCGGCCTCGACATCAAGGGCGTCAGCCACGTGTTCAACTTCGACACCCCGTGGCATCCCGACGACTACATCCACCGCATAGGCCGGACTGGCCGTGCCGGTGCCAAGGGCAAGGCCTTCACGCTGGTCACCCCGGAAGATGCCGAGGCTATCGGCAACGTTGAGAAGCTCACCGGGATCAGCATTCCCGTGTTCGATCTCGGCGGGACAGAGCCTGAAGAACGCCCAGCCGAGAAGAAAGCCGGACGTGGCGAGAGGCGGCCGAGACGTGAAAGGCCGCGTTCGGACAAGCCCGCGCCCGAGGAGCGCGCCGATGCACGGCGGCACAAGGCCGCTCCGGTCGACGAGGACCTCGATGAATGGAACGGCCCGGTCCCAGGATTTCTTGCAACCTCGGCATTGGTCTAGCCGCCGCGCCTTAACCCCCTGTTTGCCAAACCGCGCCTAATCCAACCCGATGATGGATTGGCTCGCTCAACAGTCCTGGAGCGTGGTCGCGGCGCTGGCGCCGGCGGCGATGGTGTTCGCCGTGGTGACGCTCGCAACCAAGCGCACAAGCGCGCTTGCCGCCTTGCGGCGAGCCGGCAACGAAAGTGCGCTCAACCTCTCGCTGGTGGTGATCAACAGCGTAGTTCTCGCCTCGCTGCTGACCTTGCTGACCGACGGGATGAAGACTCATCTCGGTCTCTTCCCGTCGCTGGGCGATTTCTGGCTGGGCTTGCCCGAGCTGCCGCTCCTCGTGCTCGCCCTGCTGATCGATGAGGGCACGGTCTACTGGCGCCACCGGGCCGAGCATTCGGCCTTGTTGTGGCCGATCCACGCGACGCACCACTCCGACGAAACGGTGACCTGGCTCACGCTGTTGCGCAAGCATCCGCTGAGCCACTTCTTCGGCAACGTCGTCGATTCCATTCCGCTGATCCTGCTCGGCTTTCCCGCGTGGGCGGTGGTTGGCTCGACGCTGATCCGCACCTGGTGGGGCTATTTCATCCACGCCGACCTGCCGTGGACTTTCGGGCCGGTCGGCAAG
>DATJHD010000049.1:0-3453 GCA_035494275.1 Croceibacterium sp. | reverse complement strand
GTCCACGAAGGCCCGCAGCGCATCGCCAAGCCGCGCGGAGGCCAGGCCGGCACCGACCAGGAGCTGATGGCCGGGATGATCCTCTCGAACGAGCCCGGCTACTACAAGCCCGGCGAGTTCGGCATCCGCATCGAGAACCTGGTGCTGGTCGAGAAGCGCGAGATCCCCGGCATGGAAGGCGAATGGCTCGGCTTCGAGACGCTGACGCTGGTGCCGATCGACAAGAAGCTGGTCGACCGCGACATGCTGGGTGAAGCCGAGATCGAGTGGTGGAACGCCTATCACGCCCGCGTTCGCGAAGTCCTCGCCCCGCAACTCGAGGGCGAAGACCTGGCATGGCTGGAGCATGCCTGCGAGCCCTTGTAGGACTCTCTTCGTTCCACTAATGTTCCGCCTGGTCGCGAGTCGCTGCGAGGGAGTGCGGCATGATCGGCTACGTTACGCTTGGCACCAACGACCTGCCGCGCGCGGCGCGGTTCTACGACGCGATCGCCGGCGAGCTCGGCGTGCCGCGTTTCATGCAGGCTGACCATCATATCGCATGGGGCATCGCCGGCGGCGGCGCGGGCGTCGCGTTGACCAAGCCGTTCGACGGCAAGCCGGCGAGCGTCGGCAACGGCGTCATGGTCGCGCTGGAAGCCAAGGATCCAGGGCAAGTCGCCAGGCTTCACGCCCTCGCGCTCGAACACGGCGGGAGCGACGAAGGCGCTCCCGGCTTGCGCGGCGGTGGCTTCTACGCCGCCTACTTCCGCGACCCAGACGGCAACAAGCTCAACGCATTCTGCATGCCGGGGCCGGACCATGAGTAACGGCGGCCTCTCGCTCGAAACCCGGCCGATCCACCTCGGCCTTGGCGCGACCGCCGAGCCGCAGCCCGAATTCCCGCGCGATGAAACGACCATGCAGTGGTACGCCGATTACGCGAGCCGCCACGAAGCCGATGGCTTCGATGCGAGGCTGGTCGCCAGCTACACCTTCACCGAGAGCTGGCCGATGTGGGAAATGCATCCGAACGGCGCGGAAGTGGTGATCTGTGCGGCCGGCAGCATGACGCTGCACCAGGAACTGGCCGACGGCACCAGCAAGTCGGTCACGCTTGAGCCCGGCCAGTATGCGATCAACCCGCCGGGCGCCTGGCACACCGCCGACATTCACGGCGAGGCGAGCGCGATATTCATTACCGCCGGCGTCGGCACTCGGCACCGCGCCCGCTGACTTGCGCCCCGGTGAACGTCGCATCGCTCGCGCGACAAAGTGCGACACTTTTGCCCCGGTCCGGCAAATCCCTGCGACATGGGCCTTGTACAAGGCAACTCTTGAACAGCGGGGCGCCCACGGACCTCCCCCCCTTCAGCCTGGCGCCCCGCTGTTCTATCTGACCCCCGGGACGGAGTTTCGTAATGCCCAAACTGATCCTTTCGCTGATCGCCGGCACGGTTGCCCTCGCCGCCGGTGGCGTCGCCTATGCGCAGTCCGCGCCGGCGCCGCGGCAGCCAATGACCCGCTCCGCTGTCGAGCAGCGCGCCGATCGCGTGTTCGACCGGCTCGATGCCAACCATCACGGCAAGCTCGACCAGGCGGACCGCGAAGCGCGCGAGAAGGCGCGCTTCGATCGCCTCGACGCCAATCACGACGGCCAGGTGAGCTACGCCGAGTTCACCGCCGCCCGCGCCAATGCCGAACAAGCCCGCAAGGGTCGCATCGCCCAGCGCGGCGAGCGTTTGGGACCAAGCGCTCGAGGTGAGCATCGCATGGCCCACAACCGTTTCGGACGCGGTGGCCTAAGCGGCCGCGGCGGCGCGGTGGGCATGATCCGCATGGCAGACGCCGACAAGGATGGCGCGGTCACCAAGGCGGAATTCCGGGCCCGGATGCTGCAGCGCTTCGACCGGCTCGACGCCAACCACGACGGGATCGTAACGCGCGACGAGGCCAAGGCTGCGCGTGACAATATGCGCCAGCAGTGGCAGTCCCGTCGCGACGCGCGGAACAGCTAAGCGACACAGAAGGGGGCGCAACAGCATGACCGACTTAGCGCCCACGCGCTTGCTCCTTGTCGACGACGAGCCGAGCCTGCGCGAACCGCTGGCCGAGTACCTCGCTCGCCAGGGGTTTGTCGTGCGTCAGGCAGAGGATGCCGCCAAGGCACGTTCGGCGCTGCTCGAGGAAACGCCCGATCTCGTGCTTCTCGACATCATGATGCCGGGCGAAGACGGCCTTTCGTTGTGCCGCTATCTCGCCGAGGCGAAGAACCTTCCGGTCATCATGCTGACGGCCAAGGGCGAGGCGATGGATCGCATTGTGGGCCTCGAGATCGGCGCCGATGATTACGTGCCCAAGCCATTTGAACCGCGCGAGCTCGTGGCGCGCATCCGCTCGGTGCTGCGCCGCTCGGCCAAGGCGGCGCCGGCCACCGACGAGGATGCGCTCTACGAATTCGACGGCTGGAAGCTCGATCCGCTGAAGCGCAAATTGACCGATCCCGAAGGCACTGTCGTGCCGATATCATCGGCCGAGTTCCGCCTGCTGGTCGCCTTCCTCAGCCATCCGCGGCAGGTGCTCGATCGCGACCGGCTGCTCGACATGGTCCAGGGCCGCGAAGCGCACCTGTTCGACCGCGCGGTCGACAACCAGGTCAGCCGCCTGCGCCGCAAGATGGAAGACGACAGCCGCGATCCCAGGCTGATCCAGACGGTGTGGGGCGGCGGTTATCGTCTGGCCGCCGACGTTCGCCGCCTGCCGCCCGAACGCGACTGACGCCGTGCGCCATATCGTTCCCAAGAGCCTGCTCGGGCAGATGCTGATGGCGGTGGCGGTGGCGCTGTTCGTCGCCCAGGGAATCTCCGCCGTGCTGCTGTATCGCGCGGCCGAACAGCGCCGCGAGATGGGCTATGCCAACGGTCTCGCGTTCCAACTAATCGCGCAGCCGCAGATCGACATTCGCCAGACCCTGCGCCACGGCGGGCAGCAATCGCGCCAATTGCGGGTCGAGCATACGTCGAGCAACCCGCTTCGGCCCGGCGAGACGATCGATTCGCGCCGCCAGCAACTGCTGCGCTCGGTCCTGACCGAGCAGGGGCTCGTGCCCGCACAACTCGTGGTGACGGAACGACGCGTTTCCGACGATCCTTACATGATGGGCCGCTTGCGCGAACGGCCGGAGCTGAGGGTTCGACCGGAATTCATCCAGGGCGAGTGGATCATCGCCGGGCTGCTTCGCCCGGGGGCGAAGGAATGGACGGTCGCCCGCGTGCCGTTGCTCGGAAGCGCACCGCGCCAGCTCGGCCAACTGATCATGCAGACCCTGCTGCTCTACGTGGTGCTCGTCGGGCTGCTGGCGCTGCTTCTGAGACGGATCACGCAGCCGCTCGCCGCCCTGACGCGGCGCCTCGAGACGTTCGCCGCGACGCGCGAGACGGATGGCCAGCTCGAGCCGAGCGGCCCGGAAGACAC
>DATJHD010000048.1:0-6843 GCA_035494275.1 Croceibacterium sp. | reverse complement strand
AGTGCAGTCGGCGCGATCGCGCCCGCCGGGTGATGGCGCGCGTCGTCGATCGCGAACTTGTCCTGGTAGCCGACCCGGTCGACGTCCTCGAAGAACACCCTGTCAGCGCCGAGCGCCGCCTCGAACGCCTTTTGCGCCTGGCTCATCTTGGCGGCCGTGAAACCGGGCGGGAGGGGGATGTCTGCCATCTGTTCGCTTTCTATTGGCCTGAAGCCCATTTGGAGCGCGCCGGCGGCCTTGCGCCCGCGTCGAGCCGCACGACCTCGCCGTTGATCAGCGGCGTGCGGATGAGGAATTCGGCAACCGCGGCATACTCGTCAGCCGTGCCGGCGCGCTTGGGGAACTCGTTGCCGCCGACCAGCTCGGCGACGAAGTCCGGCGGCAGGCCGGCGACCATCGGCGTGTCCATGAAGCCCGGCGCGACGGCGTTCACGCGAATGGCGTGGCGCGACAGGTCCCGCGCCCAGACCAGCGTCAGCGCCGCCAGCGCCGCCTTGGCCGCGGTATAGGCGCCCATGCCTTCCTGGCCTTCGAAGCTGGCGATCGAGCAGGTGTTGACGATGACGCCGCGCTCCCTGTCGGCGCCGGTGGGCTCGTTGCCGATCATCCGGTGCGAGACATAGGCGGCAACTTGCGTCGCACCGACGAGATTGACGCCGATGATCTTGCGGAACTCGTCCATGTTGCACGGGCATTGGGCGGTTGCGATCGCGCCGAGGCCACCGATCCCGGCGTTGTTGAGCAGCATGTGGATGTCGCCGTACCGCTGCGCGATCGTCGCCACGGCTGCCTTGACCGAGGCCTCGTCGGCAACGTCGCAGGAAATGAAATCCGCGCCGATCGGCGGCTTGCCTGTGAGGTCGAGCGAGACGACCGAGGCGCCGGCGCGAAGCAGCCGGTGAACGGCCCCCTCGCCCAGTCCCGAATTGCCGCCGGTGACGACGGCCAGCTTGCCGCTGGGGTCCATGTGCTCTCCCGTCGCAACCCGCGACTTTAACGCTCGTTACTTTTCCGGTAGCGATGCGTCGAGTCAAGCCGAGGGGAGAGGATTTGGCGAGCCGAAGCGAACTTTACGCAGCGCTCGACCGTTACCTGGAAGCGCTTCTGGCGCGCGATCCCGCGCGGCTCGCATGGGCCGACGACCGGCTCGTGACCGAGAACAACGTCGCGCTCGAGCCGGGTGACGGATTGTGGGGCACGGTCACCGGCCTCGGCCCCTACGACTTGCGCTTCGCCGACGTCGAGACCGGGCAGATCGGCCTGTTCACCACCGTCACCGAGACGAACGACACCTCGGCCGCCTGCATCCGCCTCGGCGTGCGCGGGGAGGTCGTTGCCGAAGTCGAGACCCTCGTCGTCCGCCAGGCCGACGAGGCGCTGGTGTTCCCCGACCCGAAGTTCGAAGCCAAGCCGGTAATGGAGGAGATCGTCGCGCAAGCCGAGCGTTCGCTGCCGGTTGAAATGATCGAGCTCGCCAACGGCTACTTCTCGACGCTCGAACGCAACGACGGCACCCTTCTCACGAAGTTCCATCCCGGCTGCAACCGCGTCGAGAACGGCGTGCAGACAACCAACAACCCCGACTTCTTCGTGCCCGTCGCCAGCCTTTCATGCGAGGAGCAGTTCCGGCTCGGTCACTACCGCTACGACGATCGCCTGCGCGGCCGCCGCTTTCCGCTGGTGGACGAGGAGCGCGGCATCGTCCTCGCCCACGGCTTCATCGATCATTGCGGCCGCTTGGGCGACTACGAGCTGACCGACGGCACCAGGGTCACGAGCCCGATCCGCCGGCCGCACACGTTCTATCTTACCGAGGCCTTCAAGATTCGCGATCGAGCGATCGAGCAGATCGAGGCGAACTTCATCACCGTTCCCTATCGCATGCCTTCCCCCTGGGATGCGCGCCCGTGACCGGCGCCCGTCGCGTCATCGCCCTGTTGCTGCTCGCCGGCGTGTTCGTGCTCGAGGGCTACGACCTCAACGCCATGGCCCTCGCCGTCCCGCGGCTGAAGGGCGCCCTGGGTCTCGAACCGGCGGCGTTCGGCGCCGTCTTCGCGGTCCTGCCGCTCGGAATCGGCGTCGGCGGCGCGCTCCTCGCCCCGCTCGGCGATCGCATCGGGCGGCGCCCGCTGATCGTGTTCGGCTGCGTCGGCGTTGCGGCCTCGATGCTGGCGACAGCGCTTGCCGGGAGCATTCCGGCCTTTGTCGGCTGGCGGCTGCTCAACGGCATCATGCTCGGCGCGTGCCTGCCGAATGTCTCCGCCCTTTCGGCCGACCTCGCGCCCGAGCGCTTGCGCGCGACCATCATGTCGGTCGTTGCCGCGGGGATTCCGATCGGCCTCGCGGGAGCGGGCCTGACGACGCCGTCGATCGTCGCCGTGGCCGGATGGCAGGGCCTGTTCGTCGTTCCCGGCATCGTCGGGGCGTTGCTCGCGGTGGCGCTCGGCTTCACGCTCACGCCGGGCGTTCCCGAGGCGCCGGCCGGCGCGCCCGCGATTTCACGGGTGCCGCAGTTCGAGCTGTTCCGCGCTCCCTGGTTGTTTCCGTTCGCGATCTTTGCCGCGGCGCTCGCCTTCAACGCGATCAACCTCTACCTCATTAACTCGTGGCTGCCGACGATCCTGCCGCAAGCCGGCTTCACCCTCGACGACGCGGCCCGCATTTCCGGCGTCGTCCAGCTCGCGGGGCTCGCCATCGGCATCGCCGCCAGCATTCTCATCGACCGCTGGCGCCCGGGGCTCACCCTCGCCGGCCTCTTCGTGCTGATCGCGCTGAGCTTCCTGGCGATCGGCGCGGCCCGGCCGGCCAGCTGGACTCCGCTGCTGCTCGTCGGCGTAGGCGGCGCCTCGGCGGGCGGCATGGTGCTGCCGGCCCTGTGCGCCTACCTGCTGCCGCCGCGCCTGCTTTCCTCGGCCGTGGGCGTGGGCGTGATGATCGGGCGGATCGGGGCGTTTCTCGGCCCGCTGCTCGGGCAGGTCATGCTGAGCGCGCACCTTTCGCCGAACCTGTTCCTCGCCGCGGCCGCGGGGCCCGCCGCGGTGTGCGCGCTCGTCAGCCTGTGGGTCCCCGCCGCGCTGCGGGTGCGCATGCGACGCGAACCGGCCAGCGTCTAGAGGCCAGCCCCCTTTGCGCTTGTTCAGCGCAGCGCGGTCTGGTTGACCCTTTTACCCGACTTGGCCGTCGCCCCGTCGGGGCCAATGCCCTTGAATCTGACAGCCTTCCCTGCGTCATCGAGAATAAAGTCGATCTTGGCGCCGTCGACAGCGATGAAGCTCAAGGGGGACTGCGCGTCCATCGGCAAGAACGATGACAGGGCCGGCGGCACCTCGAAGAACAGCCGCTCCTGCCGACGTTCGATGACAAGCTTGAGCGGCGCGTTGTCGAAATCGTAAGTGCCCACCAGCCGATCCAGTTCGGCCGGGCTCAGCGTTACCTCGGGCGGGGCCGGGGCGAACGCCGTCTGGCGCGGCGGTGCGATGGTCAGGGATTCGCCGTCTGCGACCATGCGATCGTTCTCGAACGTGTCGTGGATGAGCCGATCGAGCCCGCCCGCCCGCTCGTAGGTGAGCGGGAGGGTCCACGCGCCGGTCAGATAGGCCGGATCTGTGATCGTCATCTCGCCCTCGATCCGATCGGGGGCGACAAGCCGCAGGCGCTCTCTAAAGTGCGCGCCCTCAGACAGCGGCGGCGATAACGGATTGTAGTCCGGATCGAACTTGACGCTGAGGGTATCGATCGTGAGCGTATTGCCGTCCCAGCAGCCTGTCGAATCGCCCCAATCGGTGGGCCAGCGCTCGTCCTCGGGCAGATGGCCGCGCCCATCGGTAAAGACGTGCCTGATGGCCCGGTACTGGCTGATGATGGCCGTCTCGCGCGGGGAAATGACGAAGATGAATTCGGCATAGGAATTCATCATCATCGGAAAGCCCCAACCCTGCTGCTTGAACTGGGGACTTGCCGCCTGCTTCAGAACGGTGCGCATCCGCGCCCATCTCTCGTCGTTCCACGGCGCGGAGATGCCCGCGAGATCCCAGTTGGTATCGCTGCGGCCGTCAATCCCCGTTTCCTTGTCCGCCGAGATCCAGATGCCGTCCCATCCGGCGAGGGCCGCCATATTCTTCGGCTCGCAGCTCGAGGCTGCGCTCTTCGCGAGCGCGGGGGTTGCCAAAAGCAACAGCGGCAAGGCGAAGACGCCGCGACTCCGCGCGCTCATGCCGGGTTCCCGATCGGCTTGCCGTCGCCCGTGGCGGCCTGCTCGACCTGCCCGCCTTTGCTGCCATTGCGCAGCGGATGGATCCCGACGGTGATACGGTCACCGGGCCTGAGCGACGACTTGCGCCACCCGAGGCGCAGCAAATGCATCGGCGCAGCCATTTCGAGGCTCCATTCCTCGTCCTGGCCCTGGGGGTTCCTGACCGTCAGCTGGATGTAGCAATGCGGGTTCGTGAATGGAACTCGCGCACCGTTCCCGTCAGGGTGACGGTCTGCGTCGAGTCGAACATCGCGCCGGAGTGATGGGCGTGCGCGGGCGCCGCGATGGCGGACGATGCCGCCGCCAATGCCAATTTCCTGATCATCCCCGTCCACCTCGCAGGCAAGGCGACCCGTCGCGGCCGGATTCTACAGGGACGTAAAGCTTTCGGCGATACTTGGCCCTTTCGCCAAGCTTGATTTATTCTTTTCGGATGCCGTCTTTCGCCAATACTCAGGGCGACCTTCCGGCAGCCGCCAGTGCCGCCCGCCTCAGCCGGCCTGCGGCTTGGTGCGCTCGAGGAACAGCGAACGTCCCTTGTCGTCGGTCGCCTCGAGCCGGGCGATCAGCATGCAGACCAGCTCGTCGAGCTTGGCCTGGTCGGCATCGCTGAGCTCGGCCAGCAGGTAATCGGCCACGGCGTGCGTTTGCGGGCGCATGAGCTCGTAGAGCCGCCGCCCTTCGGGAGTAAGCTTGAGGACCTTGCGCCGGCGGTTGTGCGGGTCGGGCTCGATGCTGATGCGTCCATGGCGCTGGAGCGTCTGCACCGCGCGACTGACGCTCATCGCGTTGACGCCGGTGTGCTCGGCGAGCTCGTGGCTGGCGCTGGCGCCGAGCCGGCCGATCGCCATCAACAGGCGGAATTCGTTGAGGCTGATGTTGTGGCGGTGCGAGAGGTGCGTCGAGAACGGCGCCATCAGCCGGTTGTTGAGCTTCAGCAGCCGGTGCAGCGTTCCCACCCGGCCATCGGGTTCGCTGACCTTCAGCTCGCGCTCGTCGATCGTTTCGCGTCGTCCCAATTACCCACCCCTTCCGGTTGCGCCCCCGCGTTTGAGCGCCGTCAAAGCGCGCCCTTGCCTCGACTGTAACATCCGTTACGGTTCCAAGCCAAGAATCATTGGGAGAAGAGGGCCATGGGCGCCTTTCCGCAGACGATCCACTTCCTCGGCAGCAACACCCCGCGGCGGAGCGAGATCTCGAAGCGCAATCTCGAGATCGAAGGCGATATCCCCGCCGAGGTCGAGGGCGCGTTCTTCAGGGCGGTGCCCGATAATGCGCATGCGCCGATGTACGAGGACGACATTGCCTTGAATGCCGACGGCATGGTCGCGCGGTTCAATTTCGAGGGCGGCGCGGTCGACTTCGACATCAGATACGTCGCGACCGAGCGCTACCTCGCCGAGAAGAAGGCGCGTCGCGCGCTGTTCGGCCGGTATCGCAATCCCTTCACCGACGATCCCAGCGTCGCGGGCCTGGATCGCACCGTCTCCAACACCACCCCGGTGTGGCATGGCGGCCGGCTGTTCATGACCAAGGAGGACGGGCGCGGCTACGAGATCAATCCGCACACGCTCGAGACCGCCGGCAAGTGGGACTACTACGGCGCGCTCAGGAGCGAGACGTTCACCGCGCACCCGCGGATCGATCCGGGCACCGGCGAGATGTTCTTTTTCGGTTACGAGGCCGCCGGCCTGTGCAGCCTCGACGTCGCCTACGGCATCGCCGACAAGGACGGGAACCTGACCAGCGAGCAGTGGTTCAAGCAGCCCTATTGCTCGACGATCCACGATTTCGTGATCACCGAGCGCTACGCGATCTTCCCGATCTTCCCGACGCTCGCCGACCTCGATCGGCTCAAGGCCGGCGGCGCGCATTGGGCGCATCACCAGGACCTGCCGAGCTGGGTCGGCATCATGCCGCGCTACGGCAAGGTCGAGGAGATGAAGTGGATCGAGGGCCCGGTCGGCGTCTCGGTGTTCCACGAGGTCAACGCCTATGACGCCGATAATGGTCAGGGGGGCGACCTGGTGCATATCGACCTGTGCCTGACCGACACCAACGCCTTCCCGTTCATGCGTGAAGCGGGCGGCATCTTCCGCGACCAGCAGACGATCCAGGGGGGGCTGGTGCGCTGGACGATCGACATGAGCGAGGCCGAACCGCAAATCCAGGAGCGCCCGCTCGGCCCGCCGGGCGACTTGCCGCGGCTCGCCGACGCCGACCAGGGGCGGCCCTACAGCCACGCCTGGTACCTCAGCATGAACCCGCAAGGCGGCCCGCCGATGCCGGGCGGTCCGGTGGGGGTGAACTTCAACGCGCTGCTCAGGATCGAGGTCGGCAACGGCCGGCTCGAACTGATGGGCGTGCCGCCCGGCGCGGCGATCAGCGAGCCGGCGCACGTGCCGTCAAGCGAGCCGGGCCACGAGGGCTGGCTGCTGATGGTGGTCGACGTGCCGAACAACCCGGACCCCGCCGACCAAGTCCCCGGCGACTATTCGTCCGAGCTGTGGGTCGTCAACGCGGGCGAGGTCGCCAAGGGCCCGGTCGCCCGCGTGAAGACGGGCCTCGCGCTGCGCAGCCAGGTCCACGGG
>DATJHD010000047.1:0-5123 GCA_035494275.1 Croceibacterium sp. | reverse complement strand
GACCTTGCCGATCGCGAGCTGGTCGAGGGCTTCGCGGCCGAATTGACGGCGGCAGGCGCCAGGCAGGTCTTTCCGATATCGGGCGCGACGGGAGAGGGGATCGAGGCGCTGCTCGATGCCGCGCTCGCCTACCTGCCCGCTCGAACGGCAACCGAGCAGCCCGGCGAAGAGACCGAGGAAGGCCTCGCTGAAAAACCCTGGTCGCCCCTCTGACTCGGCTCACCTCAGCGCCATATTCCTAAACCCCGGCCGGTCAGCTAAGCGCAAGCGCCCATGCCTATCGACTGCCTCGCCGATCTGACCTCGCCCAAGCTCGCGCCGCGCCTCGTCGTCAAGGTGGGCTCGTCGCTGCTCGTCGGCCGGGACGGCGCGGTTCGCGGCAAATGGCTCGACAGCCTGGTTCGCGAACTGGCGGAGGCGCGCGGGCGCGGACAGGAGGTGATTGTCGTCAGTTCGGGCGCGATTGCGCTCGGCGCGGCCAAGCTGGGGCTGGCGAAGGGTGGACGTGGCAGCCTTGCCGATGCCCAGGCGGCCGCGGCAGTCGGCCAGATCGGCCTTGCCTCGCTGTGGTCCGAACGGCTCGCGTCGCACGGCATAGCGGCAGCCCAGTTGCTGGTGACGCTGGAGGACCTCGAGGATCGCCGCCGCTACCTGAATGCCGCCGCGACGCTGGGGCGGCTGCTCAAGGCCGGCGTGGTCCCGGTCATCAACGAGAACGATTCCGTCGCCACGGCAGAAATCCGCTTCGGCGACAACGACCGGCTCGCCGCGCGCGTCGCCCAGGCGGCGAGCGCGGATGCCGTCATGCTGCTGTCCGATGTTGATGGACTCTACGACCGCGACCCGAAATCCACGGGAGCCAAGCTGCTGCCGCGCGTCGAAGGGGTTACCGCCGAAATCCACGCGATGGCCAGCAAGGCTTCGGGTTCGGGCCTGGGCTCGGGGGGAATGACCGCCAAGCTGCAGGCCGCCGAGATCGCCGAACGCGCCGGAATTGCGCTCGCAATCGTCAACGGGACGCACCACGCGCCGCTCGTCCGGGCGCTGGCAGGCGAGGGAACCGGCACCCTGTTCATTCCAAAGCGCCGCGACGCCGCGCGCAAGGCCTGGCTCGGGGGGCGCCAGCGGATGCGTGGCGCTCTTGTCATCGACGATGGCTGCGCCGCCGCGCTGGCGCGAGGCGGCAGCCTGCTGCCCGCCGGGATCACGGCGGTCGAGGGCGACTTCTCGCGCGGCGACCCCGTGGCTGTTCGCAACGGGCACGGCGAGACCCTGGCCCAGGGCCTCGTCGAGTACGCCTCCGCCGAGATCGAGATCATCAAGGGCCGGCGAAGCGACCAGCTCGAGGCTTTGCTGGGCTATGCGCCGCGTGCCGCCGTCATCCATCGCGACCAGCTGGTGCTGCTGTGACGCTGGCGGTGACCGGCGCGACCGGCTTCGTCGGCCGTGCGCTGCTCGACGAAGCTGCAAGGCAAGGGCTGGAAGTCCGCGCGCTCACCCGGCGCAAGCAGAGCAAGGCGCCCGGCGTGGAATGGATTTCCGGCGATCTGCATGACGTAAAGGCGCTGATGAAGCTCGTCAGGAAAGCCGAGGCGGTGATCCACGTCGCGGGCGTGGTGAACACGCATGATCCGATGGGCTTTCATCTCGGCAACGTCGAAGGAACACTGCAATTGGTCGAGGCGGCGGTTGCGGCCGGGGTGCCGCGCCTGGTGTTCGTCTCCTCGCTCGCCGCGCGCGAGCCGAAGCTTTCGAAGTACGGCCATTCGAAGCTCCATGCGGAGAAGCTGGTCAAGGCCAGCGGGCTCGACTGGACGATCGTCCGCCCGCCGGCGATCTACGGCCCGCGCGACCGGGAAATCCTCGAGTTGTTCAAGCTCGCCAAGTGGGGCGTGGTGCCGATGCCTCCGCCGGGGCGCACATCGCTGATCCATGTTGCGGACCTCGCCCGATTGCTCCTCGCACTGGTCCCTTCGAGCGAGGCGGTGACGCGACATACGTTCGAGCCGGACGATGGGCGCGAGGACGGCTGGAGCCATCGCGAGTTCGCCCGCGCGATCGGCTGGGCGGTGGGGCGACGCCCGTGGGTGCCGCACTTTTCGCGGCCGGTGCTCGAGCGCCTGGCGAAGGCGGACCGGGCGCTGCGCGGCCGCAAGGCCAAGCTTACGCCCGACCGAGTCGGCTACATGGCCCATCCGAACTGGGTGTGCAGCCCGAAGGCCCGGCCGCCGAAACGGCTATGGAAGCCTGAAATTCCCACGCTCGAAGGCCTAAAGGCGACGGCTGAGTGGTATCGCGAGTACGGCTGGCTTTAGCCGATGGTCTCCAGGCGCGTGAATCGAACGGGCATGATCCTGCGCACCTTGATCGAGCCGTCATCGCCCTTTTCGACCACACTGAGCGCTTGAACATCCTCGCCGCCGAGCGGAATGACCATCCGTCCGCCTGGAGAAAGTTCGTCGGTCAGCTCCTGCGGCGCTTCGGTCGCGGCGGCGGTGACGATGATCCGGTCGTAAGGCTCGTGTTCCGGCCACCCGCGCGAGCCGTCACCGACCTTCACCCGCACGTCGTAACCCAGCGCCTTGAACCGTGTCTCGGCGGCTTCCGCGAACTCTTCGACGACTTCGACGCTAAATACCTCGGCACCGATTTCGGCCATTACCGCCGCCTGGTACCCGAGCCCGGTACCGACTTCGAGCACTCGCAGGTCGCGGTGGATTCCAGCGAGCTGCAGCATCAGCGCGCCGATGAATGGCTGCGAAATGGTCTTGTCGAAGCCGATCGGCAGCGGCCCGTCCTGGTAAGCGAGGGCGGCAAGACTCGAAGGCACGAACAGATGCCGCGGCACTTCGAGCATCGCGCGGCGGATATCCGGATCGAGCGTATCCGTGCCGATCTCCTCGCCCGACAGGTCGAAATGCATCTCGACTATCTCGACCATGTGCCGGCGCAGGATCGCGAGGTGCCTTTCGGTCATCGGTTTCATCGAAGGCTCCGGCTGTACATCCTGTGAGCGAAGGCGGCGCGGCTTCGTTCCCCGCAAGGCTGCCCGTTCGCACCGCCCGCGTCCACGACAAATTGCGACACTGTAACGCGCGCTTGTCTCCCCACCTGCGTGCTATTTCGCGCCCGGGCGATCGCGCGCAATTTTGCGCGCGAACTTGGAGACAGGCAAATGAAGACGTTTACGATTGCGGTCGCCGCCTTGGCCGGCGCTGTTTCGCTGCCGGCGTTCGCGCAAGGTGGTCCGCCGCCCGACGCTTACGGCGACGCCACGGTCACCCAGGCCGACGTCGAAAAGAACGCCGCCGACCGCTTCGCGCAGATGGACGCCAATCACGACGGCACCCTTCAGGTCGACGAGCAACCGTTCGGCGGTCGTCGCTTCGGGGGCGGCGACCCCGCACCGATGAGCAAGGACGATTTTGTTGCCTCGCAGGTCCAGCGCTTCCAGCGAATGGACGCCGATCACGACGGCAAGCTGACAAAGGCCGAGCGGGACGCGTTCCGTCAGCAGATGATGCAACGCTTCCAGCAGGGTGGCGGCGCGCCCGGCGGGCAATAGCTCGCCCCGGTCGTGCCCAGGCCGGCGGAAGACGCACCCGGACCCGCGTCTTCCGCCGGTTTCGCTCGGTGTGGCTCAGGATTGGCCAGCGGTGAACAAGTTGCCGCCCAGGACACGTCCGCTGTCGAGCAGCGTCGCACTGCGGAAGCCTCCGCCGTGCCGCCCGTCACGCAAGGGATTGATCTCGACCGATATGCGGTCTCCGGGCTTCAGGGTGTCGCGAGTCCAACCGCGTCGCGTCAGGTTGCTCGGGCTGGTCATCTCGACCGACCAAAGCTTGTCCGGATCGTCCGAGCCGTCGACCTTCACGAAGATGGCGGAGTGCGGGTTGACCCAGCGGAACTCCTTCACCGTGCCGTTCAGCGTCATCACCTTTTGCTGATCGAACATCGCGAAGCTGTGATGGGCCTCGACAGGGAAGGCCGCGAGCAGCGCCGCCGCTCCGATCGTCAGCGGCGCCAGGAGGACAGGCATCGACACTTGGCGCATGGAGGCGCTCCTCGTCATTGCGAAGGGGGAAGCAGGTTGCCGTCCTCGGTCGTATTGGCCGGCACGTAGATCGCATTGCCGTATGGGTCGGTGCCCTCGGCGAAATCACCCTGGCGGCAAACGCCTTCCTGGATTTCGGCAAGGCGCTGGCGTGTGCGGTGATAGAGCCGGCGCGTCTTCCAGGTTCGCGTGAGGATCTTCGGAGCCGTGATCTCCAGATCGTCGGCCAGTGTGTCGGGCTCGATCAGGTGGATGCGCTCGTGGATGGTCATGCCGCCGTTGTTGGGGATACCGACGGCCTCGCTGACCGCGAGATAGACCTGCGGCAGGATGGCCGTCGTATCGACCTCCAGCACACCGTTGTTCCAGCGTCCGACCGAGTAGCCGTCGAAGCTGGGATCGGGGGCCGCCGGCATCGCCCGCCCGTCGGTATGGATGCGGCGCAGGCGATTGCCTTCGGATTCGCCGAGGATCGTCACCCGGCCCGGCGTGACGAGGAACTCGAGCGCGTTGTGCGTGATCAGCATGAGCGAAGGCATGCCGTGCGGCAGGCAGTTGACCAGCAGGCCCTTGGGACGCCCGGCGTTCTCCTCGGCAAACCAGTGATCGACCTGCTTCCGGACCTCGGGGTTCCACGGCGGCGCGTCAGGACCCTGCTCCTGGCTGCGCTGATTGCCGAGATCGGGCAGCCAGGTGCCGCTGAGGTCGGGGAGCTCGCCGATGGCCGCCCAGTCTGCCGGTTGCGGGGCCGGCACCATGACGTCAGGCGAGATCGCCTGGCTCGCCGCGGGCCCGGCAAGCAGCGCCAACACGATCGCGAGGGGTCCGAGGCCGCTTCGCATCAGGCGAAGCTAGCACGAGACGCGGGAAATCAGAACGCCGGCTCGTAACCGGGGGGCAGTTCTCCCTCGTCGCCGTCGGGAACGCCGGGCAGGTGGATGCCGCACTCGGTCTTGTCCCACCCGCGCCAGCGGCCTGCGCGCGGATCCTCGCCGGGCAGAACCGGGCTGGTGCACGGCTGGCAGCCCACGGAGAGGAATCCCTGCGCCTCGAGCGGATGGCGCGGCAA